>JAAERS010000001.1 GCA_024230095.1 Gammaproteobacteria bacterium
TACTCTGATTCAAGCACATGGCGGGAGTGGGGGACCATATGGGGCTGGAGGAGGTACAAATTTGAGTTCCCCCACAAAAGTTACTGGTCAAGGTGGGTGGGGCACTGAAATAGGTGGGCGCGGGGCTGGGGGTTATGGTGAGTATGACAATCATTTTGGATTTTATGTCGGGGACGCGACCCCAGTCGTAGCTTTAATACAAGAAATGGTCTTGGCAAGCGAAGCTTATGGTCAAGGCGGAAAGAAAGGGGTGGACGGGAAGAACGGGTGTGCGTGTGTGTTTTTCTTTCCACATCAACCCCCAGCATTCATCCAACCAGGTTATTCTCCACCACCACCGCCACCGGCACCGCCAACGCAAACGATGACCTTTGGGCCGAGCACGGTCGTAGGCTCGGGTGCAGGTGGTGGGGATGCTCCAATGTACAATCCTATTATCACGAGTGATGTAAATGGACATTTACACGCAATATACAACTCGAATGGATCTCTTCAGTATAGGGTAAGTACGGATTTAAATCAGACTTGGAGCGTCGGCACGTATCCGGGAGATCAACAGCACTCGGGTATTGGCGCTGCCGGCACCCACAGCTGGACTCATCCACACTCCATAAAAACTGGACCGGGGTATGGGGGTGCATTAAAGGGAAGCATATATGTTGCGTATGGCTCAAACTACGGAGACCAGGCTGGATTGTGGTTTAAAAGAAAAGGTCCTGATGGTAACTCCTCCGATGCCACCTGGCACCTTCCAAACACCAATTGTCTTGTGAGTTCATGCGGCTTGTCATTGGTTAATTCACCGGCGATATTCGTATCAATGGCAGTAGCAACAGATTTGTCCGGGACTGATCATATCTATATTTCATACCGAGATAATACCTTATTTCGAATTATGTTTTTAAGACTAAATTACGCAGGGGATGCGCTGGGCGGTCCGCCAACGCAAATCTCTACTGGTAACAGCTCTCTTTATAGTTCTATTTGCGTTTCTCCAACTTGGCCGCAAACTGGCACACCACATATCTTTATTGCGTGGTTACAAAATGTCGAGCCAACTGGCGCGGTGATGCAATTGAAACTTAAAAAAAGTACAGATGAAGGAACTACTTGGGGTTCAACTATTATTGTAGATAGTGGCGTTGGATCACCCGGAGTCACGAGCCCGATCAGCGGAGGGGCTGGTCCGGGAGTCTCTGTAAATCTCTATGCAAAAGATAACGATAATTTATACATTTCATACATTGATAATAATGGATCACTTATGCTTAAAAAAAGTACGGATGGTGGGAATACTTGGAACAGTGGTGTTGCTGTTTCTGGAACTAACAATGTATCTTATGCACATAGTATGGATATATCAGGGGATAACATTTGGATTTCTTACTATTCTACAAACATAGGTTTAGGTTGTACACATACCCCCGATGATGGTCAAACCTGGTTTTTTGGAAATTATCCCATAAGTAA
>JAAERS010000002.1 GCA_024230095.1 Gammaproteobacteria bacterium
ACAGCGCTCTCCATATCGGCATCGGCAAATACTATAAACGGTGACTTGCCACCTAATTCAAGTGAGGTGGAAGCTAGGTTCTGGGCACTATTGCGAACAATATGACGCGCTGACTCAGGCCCTCCAGTGAAGGCCACATGCGCCACTTTGGCATGGCTGGTTAATATGGCACCGCACTCAGGACCAAATCCTGTAATGATATTCAGTACGCCCTTAGGAAATCCGGCTTGTTCAAAAATGCGTGCAAACTCCAATAAAGGGGCGGGGCCCTCTTCGGAGGCTTTGAGCACCACAGTACAACCCGCCGCTAGGGCTGGGCCAATTTTCACCGCTCCCAGAAATAGCTGTGAGTTCCAAGGTACAACGGCGGCTACTACCCCCAAGGGTTCACGGCGCAACCACACCTCCATATCGGGCTTATCTATAGGCAGGTGAGCACCCTCTATCTTGTCAGCTAACCCAGCATAGTAGCGGTAGTAATCGGCAACGTAAGCAATTTGGGCGCTGGTTTCTCGGATGATTTTGCCCGTATCCCGTGTTTCTAGTTCGGCTAAACGAGGTGCATTTTCGGCAATTAAGTCGGCCAATCGATACAATAGCTTGCCTCTTTGAGAAGCCGTTAGGTTACGCCATTCAGCACCGTAAAATGCTTGGTGTGCGGCTTCCACAGCCCGATTGACGTCTTCACTACGGGCTTCGGGCATTAGCGCCCAAGGTTTTCCAGTAGAGGGATCTTGGCTTTCAAATTGCGCCGTAGCGGGAGCAAATTCGCCATTGATGTATTGTTGAAATTCTTGCATTTGGTAGCCTCGTTGTGCAGCGTAGGTCGGCCTACATTGGGGTTACTGAAAGGCCGGCATGACCTCATTAATAAAACGCAGCAGTGACGATTTCTTGCGCTCAAAGGACATGCTGGAATCAAGCCAGAAGGAGTATTCATCATAGCCCATGGCTTCATACTTCTTCAATCGTTCAATGACCCCGTCGGGTTGTTCAATTATTAGATCTCGGCGCATGGCGGCTGGGCTATAGAATGGGTGGGCCGCAATTTCTTCATCAGTTAACGGTTCGATCAAACCTTGCTTGATCGGTTTTTTGTTCATGAACCAGGCACCAAAGTAACAATAGAAACGGTTAAGTTCTTCAGCAGCCAGATCACAATCAGCTTCACTATCGGCCACGTAGGTATGTCTGAGCACCATGATTTTTGGTCGTGCAAGGTCACTGTGTTTGGCACAGGCATTGTTGAACTTGTCCATTAGGTCAAGTACTTCTTCGTCACCTTTCCATAGGGGAGTAACTTGTACATTACAACCATTCTGTACTGCAAATTCATGGCTATTGGGATCGCGGGCAGCAATCCATATAGGCGGTCCACCGTCCTGCAGCGGTTTCGGTGAGGAGGTGGTTTTTGGGAATTGATGGTGTTTACCGTGGTGCTCGTAATCACCTTCCCATAGGCCTTGTACAGCAGGTATCATTTCTCTTAAGTGTTCACCGGCAGTCCAAGCGTCCATGCTGCCGCCTAAACGGTCATACTCAAAACTATAGGCGCCACGGGCAATAGACAGTTCAAGACGCCCATTAATAATGTTGTCGGTCATGGCGGCTTCGCCAGCTAGGCGGATAGGGTGCCAGAAAGGTGCTACCAGAGTACCGGTACCCAAGCGTACGTTTTCCGTTACCCGTGCCAGATCAACGAGGTTTAATAAGGGGTTGGGAGAAATGGTGAAGTTCATACCATGATGCTCACCAGTCCATATGGCGTGCATACCCCCACGATCTGCTATCTTGCACAGTTCCACAAATTCATCGTACAACTGCTTTTCGTTGTCATCAGCGCTAATGCGCTCCATATGAGCAAACAGGGAAAATTTCATTGTTAGTCTCCGGTACTGGTAGCTGTTTCTATTGGTGTTGCCAACCAGCGGGTTAATTCGGCGTTGACTCTCTCTGGTGCGGTTATATTTATCATGTGGCGGTGGCCGTCTACAACAACGGCTTTACCATTTTTTGCCAGCCTAGCTATGGATGTTGACATGGCTGGAGTGGAATTTGGGTCATCGCTTCCGGTAATCGCCAATACTGGGCAATTGGCTTGTTGGAAATCTTTCCCATAGCAATCGTCGCCCCTAGCAAATGCCATGTAAGCCGTGGCATAGCCTTGGAGATTGACTTGTTGTAACCAGGTCCTGACTAGTTGACTGGAAATTTGGTCACTGGGGCTGTCGGAAAACCAGCGCTTTAAAGGTGTTTCGAGGTCGATTTTACCTTGGCGAATTTGCTGGGCACGGGCAGTAACGGCTTCTTTGGCGGCATCGTTACGGCAATAGACTCCATTGACTAGGGCAGCACGTAAAACCCGCTCACGGTGGCAAGCAACATAGCCACCCGTTATCAAGGCCCCCATAGAGTGGCCTACGAGATTGGTCTGTGGCAAATTGAGGCAATCTAAAACCGCATCTAGCCAAGCTATAAAGTCTGGTAGACTGGCCCCCTCAGCCAGAGCAGTAGACTCCCCGTGGCCTGGCATGTCAATGGCATAAACATGGTGAGTTTTGGCAAAGTAGTCAATCTGCGGTTGCCACGCGGCGGACTGCATGCCTACACCATGAATCAAAACCAGTGGTTCAGCCTGATCACCTGGGCTCGCTTCACGAACGCCAAGTTGACCATAACCATTACACGGATGCAGGATTGTCGACGTCATGGCCCAGTTCCTTAAGATCTTGATAACGGTCGCCGATACGGTGGTGCGGGCGGCCACCGATGGAAGCACCTAATGCCACTACAATCTCATCGTCGGCCGGTGCATCTGGGATAGCCAAGTGGATGGTGAGGTAGTGGCTGCGGCGTCCGGCGTCGTTTTTGTCCATAAGTGGGATTTGTAGGGCAGTATTGGCGCCTCCGCGGATGTTGGTAAATGACAAGTAGGACTTGGCACCTACGGCCTCGCGATAATGGTTGCCAAAGCGCAGTGTGTGGATAATGCCAGAAGCATGCTCCACTTCACCATTGAGACCAACTATCGCCGCTTTACCATAACCTTCTACGGCATTGCCGCTGCCTGCTTGATCAAGAATCATCTTGGTGAGCAATTCACCCAAGCCAGGAGCACAGTCTAAAATGCCAGGGCGTAAGTCGTCTACAAAACCTTGGCCGGCCCATGGGTTTTTAATGACGGCTATGGCAGCAATCATTTTCAGTGGGGTCGGGGCGGCTTTGCCGCCCTCGATCAGGGTTTCTTCAACATGTAACAGAGTTTTGCGAATTTGTGCCGGCATGCTTGATGGTCTCCAAGTGTATTTGGTGTTATGGTATACCATAATACAAAACTGTCAATCATTCATTCTGTGTGCTGCTCATTGGGCTGGTATTACGATACAATGGGTAGGCTATTTGAAAATGAATATTGAGCATCAAAGATGACTTATAAAGGCTTGGATAAAATTGACTTTCAACCGGTTACCTTGCGTGATCAGGTGCAAGAACGCATGCGCGAGGCTATCATTGAGGGGCATTTTAAGCCTGGTGAGCGTCTGGTTGAGCGGCCTTTATGTGATCAGTTGGGAGTAAGTCGCACGGTGGTGCGTGAAACCATCCGTTATCTAGAAGCCGAAGGGTTGGTGCAGATTGCTCCTAATCGTGGCCCTATTGTTGCCTATTTGTACTGGAAAGAAGCCAAGCAAATATATGCTATTAGGCGCATGTTGGAAATGGCGGCCGCCGAAGCCTGTGCGGCTAATATTAGTAAAGCCTTGGCGCAAAGTTTACGTGCCGCGCTGGAGCATTTGAACAACGATCGGGCACTTATGAGCGCTACCGAGCTCTATCATGCCACTAGTGATTTTTATGAACTGATTTTCAGCGGTGCTGGCCATGACATAGCATGGGAGGTGGTACAGCGCTTTCATGCTCGTATTAGCCGCCTGCGACGATTAACCCTGTCTAGTTCAAAGCGTCGACAAAGTGGTCCTGAACACATGCAGGCAATCTGTGACGCCATTTGTGCGGGCGATCCCATTGCCTCTCGTAATGCCGTGGGCAATCATCTCGATGATGTCATGCAAGTGGCCGAGCAACTGTTAAAAAATGGGGAAGACTATTAGGTTGTGGGTGCACTAGCTAATCAGGCCTAGCTAACTAATAGGCACTTCTTGGGTGTTATGTACCTTGCGCAGCACCATTTGTGTTTTGGTGCTGTTTACCCCTGGCAAGTGCAACAGAGTTTTGTAATACAGCTCCTCAAAATGCTCCGTGTCCTTATAGATTACCGTTAGCTGATAATCGTATTCTCCAGTCATGAGATAGCAGGCTTTTACTTGTGGTACTAAGCGCACAGCGTCTTCAAACTGGGTGAAGAGTTCTTTGCGTTGGGCGTCTAGACAGATGGAGACAATGGCCGTGCCTTTATAGCCAAAACTGGCTGCTTTAACAATACCGGTAAATTTTTCAAAATAGTCTGCCTCTAATAAACTCTTCACGCGTCGATGACAAGCTGATGGCGATAAGTTGGCCAATTCAGCCAGCTCAACATTGGTTAAGCGCCCGTTTCTTTGTAAGGCGCGAATGATTTGTTTATCAAATTCATCTAGTTCGGTGTGGACGGTTTGTACTTCCTGCATGTCTTACCTGCCTGACTAATGATTTTTATCACCACTGATTAACTGCCAAATATTCCTTATCAGAGGTGATTTAAATGTAAAATGAGTAGAAATAATATCTTTTAAAAATATAATTTTGCGCAATTATATTCCGCAATTATGGGTAATATGTAAAAACATATCAAGATAATTTCTACAATCATTGTATAAAATACCAAATATGCCTAATGCTAAACCACAACTAACTAAGAGGAGATTACGGCATGTTGATAGGTGTACCTAAAGAGATTAAGAATCGTGAGAATCGTGTAGGTCTGACGCCAGAGAGCGTTGAGGAGCTGGTTGCTGCTGGCCATCAAGTATGGGTGCAAACCAATGCCGGTCAAGGTATTAATGCCAGTGATGATGATTACCTAGCAGCTGGCGCTAGCATTGCGGATACAGCGGCTGAAATTTTTGCAGCAGCGGAAATGATTGTTAAGGTAAAAGAACCTCAGGCAGTTGAGCGGGCGATGCTACGTGAAGGTCAGTTGTTATTCACTTATTTACACTTAGCGCCTGATGCCGAGCAAACGACAGATCTAGTGAGATCGGGTGCTACTTGTATAGCCTACGAAACAATTACCTCTGAGCGTGGTGGTTTGCCACTGTTGGCACCAATGTCCGAAGTAGCCGGTCGTATGTCTATTCAGGCTGGCAGTCATGCTCTGGAAAACATGCAGGGTGGCCGCGGCATGTTGCTGGGTGGTGTGCCTGGTGTTGCGCCGGCCAAGGTTGTGGTTATCGGTGGCGGTGTGGTCGGTTCCAACGCTGTGCAAATGGCTTTGGGGGCCCGTGCCGATGTTGTGGTTCTGGATCGCTCCAAGGATGCCCTTGTGCGCATTGATCAGGAGTTCAATGGTGCTGTAAAGACCATTTACTCTACCAAAGCCGCTTTGCAGCAGCATGTATCTGATGCTGATTTGGTTATCGGTAGTGTGTTGATTCCAGGGGCCACAGCGCCAAAGCTGGTTACAGCTGAAATGGTCGCTGGTATGAAAAAGGGTGCGGTATTGGTAGATGTCGCTATTGATCAGGGTGGCTGTTTTGCTACTTCTCGTGCCACCACCCATGAACAACCCACCTATGACGTTGATGGAGTTGTGCACTATTGTGTTGCTAATATGCCAGGTGGCGTGCCACTGACTTCAACTTACGCTTTGAACAACGCGACCTTGCCCTATGTTATGAAGCTGGCCAATATGGGATGGCGCGCCGCCCTTGCTGGTGATAGGCATTTCCGCGCTGGTCTGAATGTGCATTCAGGCATGGTCACCAACAAGCATGTAGCTGATGCTTTGGGTTATGACTATGTTGACCCTGCCAGCGTTTGTGTTGAGCTGGAAGCGGTTGCTTAAGAAATTGTATTAAGGCTCTTTGCAGATTGCCTTTTTGGCCACCTACTAGGTGGCCTTTTTAATGGGTGGCCAAAAGGCAGGCCCCATTAACTCAATAATTCGCCTGTGGTATAAAACCATAGGCCATCGATATATACAAATTGGCTGATTTCATGCAGTCGACTGGCTTTGCCATTTACTTTGTAGCGAGCTACAAATTCCACCATGCCCGTCTGATGCAATGCGGTACCGTCTTGTAGTTTGAGAATCTTTAGTCCCAACCATTGCTGTTGATCGTCAAGGTCTAGTGCTTGAGGGCGGGTTTCTACATGCCAGCTGGCCAAGATATAATTTTTATTGTGGGTGCAAAAAGCGCTGTAGCGAGAGCGCATTAATTGTTCGGCAGTCGCTGCTTGACGTTGGCCCGCAATAATAGCGCCACAACAAGCAGAAAATGCTAGGGGCAAACCACAGTGGCAGCTGTTAGTTAGGGAAGTAGCCGCTTTGAGTTTGTGTTTGGCCACGGGCTCTGATGGTGGGTGGGTGATGCAAGAATTCTAGCACAGAGTCATTAAATTGCAGTTGATTCATTGCCTGACAGATTTGCATAGCGATATTCAATGGCAGATGAAAAGTCAGCGTAAAGTGATTAGTCATGGATGACTAGGGTAGGGCCTATGTATTCCAGTAAAAGTAAAATCCAAGTAAATAACAAGGGCATTCGACTATTCACTGTCTCCCAAACAAGCTAATAGCTATGTACAAAGTACAGGCTATGAGGCCTTAAAGTGAGTCATCGGGTGAACCCATGAGAATGCGTTGTTGCCAACTATCAAGACGGTTTGCTAGTCGGCTTTGGCTTTCATAAGATTGATCAATAGCCCACCTACGACGACTAGCCAGGTCCCTACGCTCAGCCAAATGGTGACTTTTGCAATCCAGTATAAGGGTTCAAACTCGGTGGTTAAGCCAAGTCGGTAGCTGGCTACTGTGTACATGCCCAGAGGGAATACAATGCTCCATTGTCGTGGGTCGTAGGTTAGGGGTAACTTGACAATACCGTGCTTCCAAAAACCGATGCCCACCAGTAATGGTATCCACCAGGTTGCCCAAGCCCAGCTCATAAGAATAATACTGTTAACTGTACCGGCAAGAGTTGCAAGAAATGGTAGCGTCGGTGGTGCCAGTGCTAAAGAACTACCAGCATTGGTAGTGATGGCGGCGGCGCCCATGATGACCCACATTAATGGTGAGAAATCTTTCATGGTCATTTCTAAAAAGAAGATGCGGTAGCAAAATAGGGTAACAAAGATGGCATACAGGATTAATCCTAAGAACCACAGCATATAGATTTCCACCATCATGTAGGAGGCATACTGTCCTAGGGTTGGTGCAACTTTCGCCCCCAAAAGAACTAGGGACTGAGTGCCGACAATGGTGATGAGCCAGCCGCCATGGACCACGTTAGCTTGGCGATTCTGGTGAGCTAATGTGAGGGTCATAAAGCCACAGTAGAGCAAGCTAGTCCAAGCAACGAAAGCTATAATCCAACATACTATAGCCAGCTTTAGCCATCCTGATTCGTGCAACAATAAACCGACGATATTGGTTGCCGCGACAAAGGAAAAGAAAATAAAGGTGGTGCGACTATCTAGTAAATTATTGAGAACTGTTTTCGGGAATAGCGCAAGGCGCCAAGAATATATGGTCAGCATGAAAAACCACGAGACAAGGGCAATAATTTTAAAGAGCGTCGCCATGGCGGTAAGAGAGAGCATGCTAAAAGCAATGGAGATAATGCCACTTGCCATGGTGAAGGTGAAATACCCAGGGTACAAATTTTGTAGCCAAGCCAACCGCTGATGATTTGCCTGTGTTGTAAGGTTCATAAATAGAGGCTCCCGCGGAGTGTCGATACATCTAATAGTCAACTACAATGCACAAAATTACAATCAGAGTATGACGGTTGGTCAGTGAGGGCGTGCTGTTATGGTTATTTTCAGGCCCATCTTGAACTGCCGGTAACGTTTGCGTAGCCGCCTTGTTTTAATTTGCCGCGAGCCTTGTGCCGCTCTGTCCAAGTGCGCTTGCAATGGGCTTCGGCGGGTTAAAATAACGAAAACCACCGCTTTATTGGCGGTGCTACTTTGACCCTTTTCGATATGGGCTTAGTCACCACCAACAAGTATTGTTTTTATTTGATCATTTTTTCAGCTTCCGGTTTAATGAGGTAACGAGTATGTTGTCACTGCCATAGGTTTATTGGCTGTGGCATGGGGTTAGCGTGCAATGATTAAGCCTAGCTAGAGGTGGCGTAAATATGTCAGACAAGATCTTTTATCAGCCCTTGGGTGGCAACGAGATGCCTAGGTTTGGTGGGCCAGGTACCTTTATGCGCTTGCCGGCCAAGGAAGTCGATGGCCATCTTGATGTGGGTATCATCGGTATTCCATTTGATATTGGTACCTCCAACCGCCCAGGTGCGCGCTTGGCGCCAAGAGAGATTCGGGATGAAAGCCGCATGTTACGCCCCCTAAACGTATCAACTGGGGCAGACCCATTTAACAGCCTCACGATTGCTGATATTGGCGACGTACCAATCAATAC
>JAAERS010000003.1 GCA_024230095.1 Gammaproteobacteria bacterium
CTTGCCGTTGGTACGCTGCACATAGTACTCACTAAGTTGCTGGTCATAGGTCTCAAGATTGGCTGGGTCTAAGCTTTGATACTGCTCTTGGTGAAGTACGGCCGATATTGGTAGCCGTGGTTTGAGGCCTGGATCTTGGGCTGGGTAACCTAGGCACATGCCAAATAATGGCACCACCTGCTGGGGTAGTTTTAGCACGTCACTCACCCGTTGTGGTTGATTGCGCAAACCGCCGATGTAGACTCCTCCGAGGCCCAGGCTTTGAGCTGCCAAAAGGACATTTTGTGCCATGATAGCGGTATCAATACTGGCAATAAGCGCTTGCTCTGTGTACCCCGTAGGCATGTTAATGCCATTTAGAGCGCAGATATCCTGATTACGCTTTAAGTCAGCACAAAATACCAAAAAAACGGGGCAACTGCTCACATAAACTTGGTTGCCAGAGGCGATTTGCAGTTCCCGACGTGCCTCAACATGGCTAACTTGAATAACCGTAGACACTTGGACAAAGCTGGAGCTGGCGGCGGCTTGGCCAGCGAGCACTATTTGTTCAATGATTTGTTGATCAATCGCTTGGTCAGTAAACTTGCGGATGGATTGGTGTTGCATCATTTGCGCAATAACAGGATTGCTAGTGTAGGGCATTGAGTTTGTTCCTATACCGTCAATAGATACTTTGATGATAGCATAGTCCATGTCATCATTCGTACCATAGACACCTACTTCAGTGCCAAGGAGTTTGGTACAATGGGGTCATTCTAAAAACAGGCGTGTTAATCATGACCATGAGTTTACCATTACCCTTTGTGCCAGAACTGGCTGCTCGTTATGGGCTGCAAGAAGCGGTAATGCTGGCCGTGGTAATGGAACTAGTGGGCGCTAGGCAAGGTTCCGTCGTGGTTGACGAAAAACGTTTTTACCGACGTGCAGGCATTAGCCGGCAGCAACAAAATGACATACTGGCCAAGCTATCCAAACAAGGTGTAGTGACCATTGGCGCTACAACAAATGATATGGTAAATATTCATCTACAACTGGATGCCCAAGCCATAGCATTATCATCCGAAGGTGTTACCCAGACCCCACCGATGATACCCAAGGCCAGACAGCCGGCGACTGGCCGCCCGCCTAAACCAAGCACCTTGGCCAGCCAAAGTGGCCGCAACGACGAATTATCACGTATTTTTGCTGAAAAGGAAGCTCAGCAAGCCATGCAGGTGGTTATGCATGCCGAATGGCAGCCCTCGGTCAATATTTTGCGGATGTTAAGCCAAAATATGCAGATCAGTGAAGCTTTTTCTATGGGGTTAAAGGATGAATTTGTGGTTTACTACATGGATAAGGAGCGCCGTGAAAGTCCAGGTGGTTGGGATCAGAAATTCCTCAAATGGGTAAAAAAAGAGCACGTACAAAAACAAACGACTACGGCACGTGCCCAACAACAAACACAATCAAGAAATTACGCGCACAATGAAGAAGCTCGATACCATGCTCGAGAGAAGCGTCAGCAACTTACCGACGCCGTCCTCGACCTCGGCAATACCGACTGGTAAGGTCACACCGCCGATATCCACAGTAGTTAGTGAACATACAAAAAGTATGGTTAACATGCTGTTTGCCCGGTTTATGGTGATCTATGGCCACAAATTTAAAAGTGCGTTTAACTCGCCAAAAGAGTTAGTCATTGCTAAGCGTGAGTGGGCCACCAGTATTGGTAGTTATGACGAAGATGTCTTAGTGGCGGCTTTGGAGTTGGCCAAGCAAAATTATAGCTGGATGCCGAGCATTGCTGAGTTTTTGCAGCTGATAGAAAAGTGCCAACAGCGCTTTGGTTTGCCGGTGGCTGATGCTGCTTATGTGGAGGCATGTCGCTATGCCAGCGAGCCGCTTAAACATAAATGGAGTCATGCGGCTGTTTATCACGCTGGAAAAAAGGTCGGGTGGTTTGAATTACGCTCTTTGCAACAGCAGCAAATGGCCCCGCGGTTTAACAGCATATATAAAACACTGTGTGAACGGGTATTGGCGGGGGAGGTGCTCACTATGCCGGGCCAAAAGGCCTTGCCTGAACCAAGCAGTGGTGAGCTTTTTGAACTGATTAATACTTGGGCGCAGTGCCATCATTTGCCCATTGAGGAAGCCCAAACGAGTCTGTACTATTTACATTTGGTTGCTCGTAATCCCGTTCGTAAACATCTACAACAAGAAGCGCAAAACAAGTACTCTCAGCTACGGGTACCTGACTCCTTGTCAGACCTGCGCAATTGGGTTACAGAAAACACTTAATCGGTCGATAAGCTGGATAAGGATGATATTCAGTTGATTGTTATGCATTAGACGTAAATGGTGTCGATAGTGGAAGATAGTATCAAGGTCTCTGGTTTTAAGCCCCTGTATCAGTTTTTTGTGAAAGCAAAATCACTAAAGCAAATATTTTTCCTAACCTTTGCAGACAGCCAATCGCAAGAAGTAATGGAATATCGCTTGGAGCGTGTCGACTACAAACCATCCAAAATGAAAAAACCAGGCTTGGATGACGTGAGCCTGACCTTCATACCCGCGAAAAAAGTCAACTTTGACGCTGTGCTTGAAGTCGGCAATCAGTTGCGCATCGAGTTTTTCTTTGAGGGCTTTGTTAACTATTTTGTGGTTGAAGTTAGCTTTGTGGCGTCTGGTGAGGATGGTTTGAGCTTTTCGGTTAAAATGCCCGAGCAAGTTCTTGCCAAGCAACGTCGCCGCGCGGCACGCATCGATGTGGTAGAAGAATCTGGCATTGATATGTATATCAATGACAAGCTGGTCGACTTGTTGAATGTTTCTGCTGGTGGCGCCGCTGCCTTGATCCCTTTGGCCAATAAAGAAGATTTGGAAATTGGCAAAGCGATCAAGAATTTGCGATTGAATATTGATGACTTTATCGCCCCGCTTAGTGCCGAAGTATGTCATGTTCGTCCCCATAGGGATGGTGATTATCTAATTGTCGGTTTGCGCTTTATTTTCTATGGCTATACCCATGAAGAACAGCTAATGGAAATGATTCGTAAGCGCACGGATGCCGTCGCCTAAACGGCTTATTGCTATTTCAGCAAATCACAACAGAATCTCTTTTTTTAAGGTCCCTCACCTTTAGGCGGCTTTATTGGCGGTGCTTGTCTTATTCGTCGCACCCCCGATCTCATTTACCCTTCCATGCTGAGGTGCTCGCTGTGTAACAGATGACGTTGTGTGGGCAAAGCATTAGTTTAAGGGAAACGAATCCAGTGAGCCTTGCTTTGGCTAGTGAATACCTGTGTCTGAGTGTCTTTAAATATCAGCTCGCGCAAGTCATCAACACTGGGAATGGCGATGGTTTTTCCCGCATAAATAAAGTTGGGGTTGTCGCGGAAAAAAGCGTGGCTATTATTGTCAACAATCATGTTTTTAATTAAATTCAAGCGTACACCGGTATCGCCATAGGCACGTTTGGCAATGGTTGCCAAGGTATCCCCGGGTTCTATCTTATAGCTGCTACCAGGTGCTAATAAATTGCTTTCATCATTGGCTGGACGCTTTGCCAGAGCGTGCTCTAAACTGATTAGCTTGCCTAGTAGGGTTTTAAGATTGGCCTCTGTGTTGGCGTAGCTCACATTGGGTGAGACTAATGCCAAGCTGCACATGAGCGCCATGAATAAAGTCGATTTTTTGTACATGATTGCTATCCTCCTGATGCCTTTACAGTACCACCAGTTTATATAATCCGTCATCCAGATCACCTCGGCCTATGAAATGGGACAAGATGGCGCCGTTGGCTTCAACGTGTTGGACGTTAAAAACTTGCGGCGC
>JAAERS010000004.1 GCA_024230095.1 Gammaproteobacteria bacterium
ATCGACGGCAATA
This sequence comes from Gammaproteobacteria bacterium, assembly GCA_024230095.1. GTDB lineage: Bacteria > Pseudomonadota > Gammaproteobacteria > Pseudomonadales > Balneatricaceae > Njordibacter. The sequence goes on from JAAERS010000004.1 coordinate 14, forward strand.
TGAAGCTTTCGCCAGACTCTACGCTTGCCATCCGTCCCATGTTTTTTGACTTTCCATTCACCTTCGCCATAAACCTTAAGGCCAGTAGCATCAATGGCCAGGTGCTGTATCGCTCCTCTCGTTTTAGTCTTAAATGAGACCTCAACTTGCTTGGCTCTACGACTGATGCAGGTGTAATGCGGACAACTTAACGGTACATGGGCTAACCTAAATATCGAGTCGATAAATCCTTGCAGCGCTCTCAATGGCATAGAAAAAACCCGTTTCACCATGAGTGCTGTCGTGATAGCTAAATCACTGAACCGACGTGGCCTCCCACGCTTATTTTGTTTGCTTTGCGCCCAGCCGCTTATTGCCTCTTCATCAATCCAAAAGGTCAGAGAACCACGGTTAATGAGTGATTGGTTATATTGCTTCCAGTTGGTTGTTTTGTAACGAGGTTTAGGCATAGAGCTACGAGAGGTAGTGGACGTAGCTGATCAGATCGTAGGCTCTGGATTTAGTTCCATTGAATTACGCAACAAAGCCAATCTATCTCACAATATTCA
>JAAERS010000005.1 GCA_024230095.1 Gammaproteobacteria bacterium
ATCACTTCACGAATAGAGGATGAACCAGTCATCAACATCACCAAACGATCCAGACCAAAGGCCAGACCACCGTGTGGCGGACAGCCAAACTTCAATGCGTCCAGCAAAAAGCCAAATTTCTCTTGCTGCTCTTCAGGTTCAATTTGTAGCAGATCAAATACCTTCGATTGCATGTCCTGATCATGAATACGGATGGACCCACCACCGAGTTCACAGCCATTTAGTACCATGTCGTAGGCTCGGGACAAACCTTCTAACGGTGCTGCTGCCAGCTCTTCTGGCGTACACGAAGGCGCGGTGAACGGGTGATGTATCGCGGTAATGCCGCCATCACTGGTTGCTTCAAACATGGGGAAGTCAACCACCCAAAGTGGTGCCCATTCGCAAGTCATCAACTGCCTGTCTTCACCTAGCTTGCAACGCAATGCGCCCAAGGCTTCGTTAACAATTTTTGCACTATCAGCGCCAAAGAAAATAAGATCACCATCTTCAGCTTGCAAGCGTTCTAACAATTGACCACGTACTTCCAGGGGTAAGAACTTCACAATCGGAGACTGCAGACCGGCTTCCAAATCAGCTTTGTTATTGACTTTGATATACGCCAGCCCACGTGCGCCATAGATGCCTACAAATTTAGTGTAATCATCAATTTGCTTACGGGTCATGCTATTACCACCAGGTACTTTTAAGGCAGCAACACGACCATTTGGATCCTTAGCAGGGCCCGAGAACACTTTAAATTCAACATCTTGCATCAAGTCATTAACAGAGACCAATTGCAGTGGAATACGCAAATCAGGCTTATCCGAACCATATTTCTCCATAGCTTCTGCGTAAGGCATACGCGGGAAGCTGCCCAGATCAACACCAAGCTGGTCATTGAACAGCTCAACCACCATCTGTTCGGTCAAACCCATAATCTGATCTTCGTCCATAAAGGAGGTTTCAATATCAATCTGGGTGAACTCGGGTTGACGATCAGCACGCAAATCTTCGTCACGAAAACACTTGGCAATCTGATAGTAACGATCCATGCCTGCCACCATCAACAATTGCTTAAACAACTGCGGTGATTGTGGCAAAGCGAAGAAGTGACCATCGTGTGTGCGACTAGGTACCAAATAATCACGAGCACCTTCTGGTGTTGCACGAGTCAGAATAGGTGTTTCGATGTCCAAAAAGCCATTTTGATCGAGGAAATTTCGAATAAAGGTGCTGATTTTAGAGCGCAACCGAAGCTTATTAGCCATGTCTGGGCGGCGCAGGTCAACATAGCGATATTTTAATCGCACATCTTCACCAACCGACTGATGCTCATCCAACTGGAACGGTGGGGTTTCAGATTTATTCAGTATCACCAGCTCATGCCCCAACACTTCCACTTCGCCGGTAAGCATCTCAGCATTATCGGTGCCCGCAGGGCGTGCACGAACAATACCTGTCACTTGCACGACAAATTCATTACGGCATGAGTCAGCGAGGGCAAAGCTAACCTCACGGTCTGGATCAAATACGACTTGTACGATACCTTCTCGATCACGCAGATCCAAGAAGATTACACCACCGTGATCACGACGACGATGCACCCAACCGCATAGGGTAACGGTGTCATCCTGGCTAATATCCCTAGCTCGTAAATCACCACAATAATGGCTTCGCATAGTATAACTTCCTAAATTTTGTTCAATTAAATTAATCTTTGGATTCGGAACTGCTAGCACCACTGTCGCCAGCCAAGTTCTTTTTTGCTCCCGTTTTAAAGTCGGTTTCATACCAACCACTACCCGATAGACGGAAGCCAGGAGCACTTATTTGTTTGGTAAATTCCGCTTTGCCGCACTCTGGGCAATCGCTCAAAGGGGCATCACTTAATTTTTGCAAACAGTCTTTTTCAAAACCACAAGCTTTACATTGGTAGCCGTAGATGGGCATACTGTGCTCCAGTCATTATCAGGTATTACGCAAACGCGCAATTATACTCGCTTTTACCGGCTTTGTGGAACCAGTAGCTCAAGTAATAGTTACGATATTCATCCACAAAATGGCACGGCCCCCGCATTTATTTATCATTCTTTTGCAGCTTTTCATGACCAAAGCATTTATCAATGCGCCCCAGCGGCTTACAATAGCAGCTTTACATTATTCGACCAGATTGGAAGCCCAGTACCATGCGCGCCAGCCGTTTTTTTATAGCTACTCAGAAAGAAACTCCAGCCGATGCCGAAGTCATCAGTCATCAACTTATGTTGCGCTCCGGTATGATCCGTCGCCTTGCCTCTGGTTTATATACTTGGCTGCCTCTAGGCGTTCGCACCCTGCGCAAAGTTGAAGCCATTGTTCGTGAAGAAATGAATGCCGCTGGTGCACAAGAACTTTTGATGCCCGCCGTCCAGCCCGCCGAGTTGTGGCAAGAGTCGGGCCGCTGGCAACAATACGGCCCCGAGCTTTTACGCGTAAAAGACCGCCATGATCGTGATTTTTGCATTGGCCCAACCCACGAAGAAGTTATTACCGACATGATCCGTCGTGAAATTCGTGGTTATAAGAGCTTGCCGGTCAACCTCTATCAGATTCAAACCAAATTTCGTGATGAGGTACGCCCCCGTTTTGGCGTCATGCGCTCCCGCGAATTTATCATGAAAGACGCCTACTCCTTCCACCTAAGCCAAGCATCATTGCAGGCCACCTATGATGCCATGCACACGGCCTATACCAATGTATTTACCCGCCTTGGCTTGGATTTTCGCGCTGTCCGCGCCGATTCGGGCAGTATCGGTGGCGATGCGTCACAAGAGTTTCATGTATTGGCCAGTTCTGGCGAAGATGACATTGCCTTTAGCGATAGCAGCAACTATGCCGCCAACCTAGAAATGGCTGAAGCGTTAATGCCTACCGAGCCACGCCCTGCTCCTGCCGCCGTTATGGATAAGGTACACACACCCGACCAAAAAACCATTGAAGCGGTATGTGAATTTTTAGGCCAAAGCCAACAACAAAGTTTGAAGTCACTTATAGTGCTAGGCACGACTGACGAAAACGGCTACCAACCATTAGTGATGCTGGTACTGCGTGGCGACCATATGCTGAATGAAATCAAAGCCGAAAAGCACCCTTTGATTGCCGAACCGCTGACTATGGCGCCAGAAGAACGCATCCAGGCTGAGCTGAAAACATCACCAGGCTCCATTGGCCCAGTGCATACCCACATTACTGTTATTGCCGATCGTGCTGCTAGCACCATGGCTGACTTCACCTGTGGCGCCAACGAATCCGGTTACCACTTCACTAACGTAAACTGGGAGCGCGATACCAGCTACCACACCACCGCCGACATACGCAGTGTTGTCAACGGCGATCCTAGCCCATGTGGCGAAGGAAATATTACCATCAAACGCGGCATTGAAGTTGGCCACATCTTTCAGCTAGGCGATAAGTACTCCAAGGCTATGAGCGCCACAGCCCTAGATGAAAACGGCAAAGCACAAGTGATGCAAATGGGCTGCTATGGTATTGGCATTACTCGTGTGGTGGCAGCGGCCATCGAACAAAATAACGATAACAAGGGCATCATTTGGCCTATGCCCCTAGCGCCCTTTGAGCTGGCACTGGTGCCACTAAATTACGACAAATCAGAGCGTGTGCGCCAATTCACTGACCAGCTATATGATGATTTGGTCAAAGCCAACGTTGACGTGATACTTGATGACCGCCCGCTCCGCCCAGGCAACAAATTCGCCGACGCAGAGCTGATGGGTTTACCTCATCGCATTGTCATCGGCGATCGAGGTCTGGACGCGGGCATGCTGGAATACCGTGATCGCCGCGCTAGCGAAAATGAAGATATGCCTATGGACGGTATACTTGAAGCCATTATGGAAAAGCTGACAACTAGCAACTCATAAGGTGAATCGCCAAAAGGCCCAAGTAATAAGAGCCTTAGCGAATAAACTACCAGCACGTAGACAACATAGAGATATATCCCATGACCGTAAGCATTTACCACAACCCACGTTGCTCCAAGTCCCGCACCACCCTAGCACTGCTAGAGGAAAAAGGGTTCACGCCTGAGGTGCGCCTATACTTGGAGGATAGCCCTAACGCTGAGGAAATTAAGCAGCTGCTACTGATGCTTGGTATGAATAGCCCACGGGATCTTATGCGCAAAGGCGAAGACGCCTACAAAACAGCCGAGCTTGGTGATGCCAGCCTATCAACAGAAGCATTGGTTGCCGCCATGGTCGCCAATCCCATTTTGATTGAACGCCCTATCGTAATCAACAACAATCGAGCGCGCATTGGCCGGCCACCAGAACAAGTATTGGAAATACTATAGCCTTATGGAGTATTCGCAAAAACGCCGCTACTCACGCGCTGTTAGCCTAGCCAGCTACTGGGGTTTATTGGGCTATTTTTGTATCAGCCCATTTATTTACCCCGTGGCCGGCACCCATCCTTTGCTTATTATTGCCATTAAAACGCTACCACTAATCGCCTTTGCTCCAGGGGTGCTGGCACAAAATCGCCGCCACCTAGCCTGGCTATGCTTTGTATTGTTGATTTATTTCACTTTTACGGTAGCCATGTGGCAACCTCAAAGCGGGGTTACCATGGCCCTCATAGTCAGCCTATTTGTTAGTGCTATGATGCACATTCGATGGCACAATCGTGCTATCAATGGAGCCCCAATTAAGAAGAAAAAGCGTCCTTAACTAAAAGCATAAACCAAGGTTTCAGTACCAACAATCAGCGAAGTCGGTTGCTCATAGAAAGAAAAGACAGGGAAAAAAGGCAAGCAGTATGAGCCTGCCTTTAATTAGACGCCGTGGGCACGTCGGGCCAAGCGCTGACGTTCAAATTCACGGATACGCTGACGGTAATGTTCAACGGTTTGTGCGCGCAGTACACTGCGATTTTCATCGTACAGTTCGCCACCCAGGTTATTGGCCAGACACTGCGCTGTTTCAAGCATATAGTCAAACGCACGAATACTATCGTTGGCACTTGGCAAGGTCAAAAAGAACACCACACCGGCTGTATGGATATTCGCTATTGTATCCAAATCGAAAGCGCCCGAATCCGTCATATTAGCCAAACTGAATTGCGTTTGCCCTTCGGTAAGACCGTCTTCAAACCGGTGGAACAGGTCCATACTGCCATGCACGATGCCACAAGCTTCAACCAAGCCGAGCAAGTTGTTACCAAAGAAACCTTGTGGATCTTTAGCAGCAACGATGATACTCAACACCTGC
>JAAERS010000006.1 GCA_024230095.1 Gammaproteobacteria bacterium
CATATCGTAGTTGGCCGCAGGGAATGGGTATCTTTCGCTGATCGTGGTTGGGTATAGCCGCCATTGGTGATGGGAAGCCTGCAACAATAAGTTCCCATTGGCTATTATTGCTGGTATACTTCGCGTCCCTTATTTTGCCGCCAGTTATAAGGCTTAATAAGGCTGGTACGGATATTGGCCCACTGGAGGGCTGCTCCACCTGAGAATTCAACATGGGGTTGGATTCAAGACACCAAATTGAGGTATTAAAATGTCCAGAGTATGTATGGTTACCGGCAAGCGTCCCGTTGCAGGTAACAATGTGTCTCACGCACACAACAAAACTCGTCGTCGTTTCCTGCCAAACCTGCATTGGCACCGTTTTTGGGTAGAAAACGAAAACAAATTCGTTCGTTTACGCGTTTCCTCTAAGGGTATGCGTATTATCGATAAGAAAGGTATTGACGTTGTATTGGCCGAAGTTCGCGCCAGCGGCGTTAAGGTATAAGGAGCTGACTCATGCGCGATAAGATTAAGCTGGTTTCCAGCGCCGGTACTGGTCACTTCTACACTACCACCAAGAATAAGCGTAATATGCCTGACAAGATGGAGATCAAAAAGTTTGATCCCAAGGTACGCAAGCACGTTATGTACAAGGAAGCCAAGATCAAGTAATTGATCAGGCTTGCTAAAAAAACCGGCTCAAGGCCGGTTTTTTTGTGCCTGGAATTTATTGCTGGTATTGCTTCACAACAATGCATGCCCCTAGAGTAGTTGCGCTAAAACAGGGCAAAGAACTTGAGCTGGATCAATTACACCCCTTTAAAACATTGAATATTATACAAAAAACATAGTTGGCCCAATTCCTGCAAGATAGCCGCCATCGTTTATGTTTGGGGCGGCTTGAGTGTTGTTCTGGGCGCGATCAAAATGCTCGGTGGGTTGCCTGATATAGGGTTAAATGCCACCAAATTTACAAATTATTAGACAAAGACGTCAGCCACTGCTGGCAATGCTAACACTGGGTGGCATTGTTAGGGTGGTGGATATCAGGAGTATTGAATGCCATTAACTCGTTTAGCGGTCGTTGGTAACGGTATGGTTGGACACCACCTACTGCAGCAGTTGGCTGATCAAGGTGTAATGGATCAGTTCGCAATTACCGTGTTTAGCGAAGAGTCCCTGTTAGCTTATGATCGGGTACAGTTAACCAAGTATATGGAAGGCCGCAGTATTGCTGATCTGAGCTTGGGTAGTTTTGAGCAGTACCAGGCCTGGGGCCTTGAAGTGAAGGCTGGCGTCACCATTGAGACGCTGGATACAGAGAGCCAGATAATTACGGCGAGCGATGGCACACAGCATGGGTATGACAAGTTGGTGCTTGCCACCGGTTCCTACCCATTCGTTCCGCCGGTACCGGGGCATGACGCCACAGCCTGTCATGTTTATCGTACTATACCTGACTTGATAGGGATTCAAGCGGCCGCAGATAATGCTCGCTCTGGTGTGGTGATTGGTGGCGGTCTGTTAGGACTGGAGGCTGCCAAGGCGCTAGTTGATTTGGGCCTGGATACCCACGTGGTGGAGTTTGCTGACCGACTCATGATTCAGCAGCTAGATGCTGAGGGTGGGGAGCTACTAGGGAAGAAAATACGCGAGCTTGGGGTCAAGGTTCATACTCAAAAGAATACTCAGGCCATCGTGCCTCTGCAGAGTGGTGGCGTGCAGTTGCAGTTTGCCGACGGAGAATTATTGGAAACCGATCTGGTCGTGTTTTCGGCGGGTATTCGCCCTCGAGATCAGTTAGCGCGCCAGGCCGGATTAGAGGTTGGGGAGCGCGGTGGTATTGTCATTGATGATCAGTGTCAAACCTCGGTAAGTAATGTTTACGCCATTGGCGAATGCGCCCTCTGGCAGCAACGAATATTTGGTTTGGTAGCCCCCGGCTATCACATGGCTAAGGTTGTAGCGACTCAATTACAATCCCAGGAGGCCAGCTTTACGGGTGCGGATATGAGCACCAAGCTTAAATTGCTGGGTGTTGATGTGGCCAGCATTGGTGATGCTCAAGGGCGTACTGACGGGGCCAAAACTTACCGTTTATTAGATGAATATCATGGTCATTACCACAAGTTAGTTGTGGATGCTGAAGGTCAGTATTTGCTGGGTGCTATTCTGGTTGGGGATGCATCTAGGTATTCTGATCTGTTACAAATATATTTAAATCGGATGCCCCTGCCAGAGCATCCAGAAATGCTCTTGCTGGCAGCTGAAGATGGCGCCAGCCCTATGAACATGGAACTGCCAGACAGCGCCAGCATTTGTTCTTGTCACAACGTTTCTAAAGGCGATGTGGTACAGGCGGTAAAAGGTGGCTGCTGCAGCGTTGCAGAGGTGAAAGCGCAGACTCGTGCAGCGACCGGTTGTGGTGGCTGTATGCAGGCTTTAAGCAATGTGGTGCAAAGCAGCTTGCTGGATCTGGGTATGGAGGTAAGCCGTGACCTGTGCGAGCATTTTGCCTATACCCGTCAGGAACTCTACGACTTGGTACGGGTAGAGGAATTAACCTCTTATGAGGATGTCTTGAAGCGCCATGGTCATGGTTTAGGTTGTGAAATTTGCAAACCGGCGCTAGCCTCCATACTGGCTTCCTGCTGGAATGACTATGTACTGGCCAATGATCATGTGGCGCAGCAGGATAGCAACGACCGCTATCTGGCTAATATTCAAAAAGACGGCAGTTATTCTGTGGTACCACGTGTGCCAGCTGGGGAGATTAAGCCTGAGCAGCTGATTGTGCTGGGTGAGGTGGCTCAGGAATTTGGTCTTTATAGCAAGATTACTGGCGGCCAACGTGTGGACTTGTTCGGCGCTCGTCTGGAACAATTACCGGCCATCTGGCAGCGCCTAATCGATGCTGGCTTTGAAACTGGTCACGCCTATGGCAAGTCCGTGCGTACGGTGAAATCTTGTGTGGGCAGTACCTGGTGTCGATACGGGGTTGGCAACAGCGTTGGCCTAGCCATCGATCTGGAGCATCGCTATAAAGGGGTGCGCTCACCCCACAAGCTGAAATTTGCCGTGTCAGGTTGTACCCGTGAATGTGCTGAGGCACAAAGCAAGGACATCGGCGTTATCGCTACGGAGAAAGGCTGGAATCTATACGTCTGCGGCAATGGTGGTATGCGCCCACGTCATGCTGATTTGTTGGCTACCGACCTGGATCAAACGACCCTGATAAGTTATATCGATCGCCTGTTGATGTTTTATATCAAAACCGCTGACCGCTTGCAGCGCACATCGACCTGGCTCGAGCAACTGGAAGGTGGCTTGGATTATGTGCGTCAGGTAGTTATTGAGGACAAGCTGGATATAGTAGAGCAGCTAGAAGCTGAGATGCAGGTTTTGGTCGATGCTTATCAGTGCGAATGGACTACTACCTTGGCTGATCCGGAGGCGGTGGCTCGTTTTCAACCATTTGTGAATACCAAAGCCAGTGACGATAGCATTGTGATGGTGTCTGAGCGTGATCAAATTCGTCCGGCCACATCAACTGAGCGTATTAGCCTAAGCAAACAAGCAGACTAAAGACCGATGCTTGATCTGGGTTGTTCTATTGCTCTGAGACAGGGTATAGCAGCAACCCAGAAATATGGCTGAAAAACGGCCAATCAAAGTAACGACAAAGCCGTAGTTTGTATAGCCAGCGGCGATTCTTATGCCCGTAACGGGGCTGTTTCTATGAAGCAAAAACAGCGATTGCAAACGGCACTTTGCTGGTGCAAAGCCGATGTGCACCTAGCGTAGCGCACAGGTTCGGTGCGCTTTTGCAGGGCGCCATATAGCATAAATATCTTCTAACTATATGAATTTTATGAAAATATTAAAGTTGGCTTGATTTGTGCTTATATAATACATATCGCTGTTTAACAGCAAATTAAAAGATAGATTATTTGACATTCTGTCAGGACTAATGAGGCCGAATCCTGACACTTATAGAGAGCCTCTACTTAATTATCAGGAGATTGCGTATGTCAGCACAACAATGGATACCAATTTGTAACGAAAACCAACTACTTCCTAACGGCGGTGTTGCGGCCTTGGTAGGTGAACGTCAACTAGCGGTATTTTATGTGCCTGCCAAACAGCAATTGTTCGCAATGGATAATCTGGATCCGGTAACCGGTGCCCAAGTTATGGCGCGGGGTCTGATTGGCAATCAAGGTGATCAGCTATATGTCGCTTCTCCACTGCTAAAGCAACGTTATTGTTTGCAGTCAGGCCAAGGCCTAGATGAGGGTCATCAAGCTCTACCATGCTGGCCTGTACGCAACGTTAATGGCACGGTGGAAGTGGCTTTTCCAGAGGAAGCAACCCAACGCTTGTGTGCCTGATACTCATCTATGACTGCATACTAATGAGTGAGGTAAGTATATGATCTTGCCACTGACCATTAATTTGTAAGTATTGTTTGGCAAGGCCCTCTTGCTCAAATCCCAAGTGGTTTAGTAAGCGGGCACTGCGATGGTTGTCGACCATGTAGGAAGCCTGAATTCGATGCAGGCCAATGTCGCGGAATAGGTATTCTATACAAGGCGGTAAAAACTCTCGCATCAAACCCTTGCCCTCCAAGTGAGCATCAATGGAATAACCGAGAAAGCAGGCTTGCATGGGGCCCCATACTAATTGTGAGAAGTCGATGCTGGCAAGCATGCGCTGGTTATCATTAAAAACCCCTATTTTGACCTGCTTACCAGCATGAAACTCCCCCTCGGCTTCAAGAATGCGGTTGAGCATGTTTTCTTGACAATAAAAGTCCGCAGCTCGGCTTGGTTCCCAAGGACTAAGGTGCGTGCGGTTGCGGTAATAATAGTCCAGCACCTGAGCGGCATCATTGGCCTCAATAAGCCTAATATGTCCGTGGCGGGTATGAAAATTAGGCTTCGGTAACATGCTTGGCCTCGGCTTTGCTAGAGGGCGTTAAGGGCGTCTTGTAGGGTTTTAACACCAACAATTTGCATATTTTTTAAGCTCGGGTCTTTACTGGCTTTTGGTACATTGGCAATGGGTACGATGGCGCGGGTAAAACCGTGTTTAGCCGCTTCACGAATGCGCTCTTGACCAGACGGCACTGGACGGATTTCACCCGCTAGACCAACTTCACCAAAAACTACCAACTGCTGGTCTAGAGGCTGACCACGCAGGCTGGAAACGATGGCCATTAAAATAGCAAGGTCAGCACTGGTCTCGTTTACTCGAACGCCGCCGACCACATTAACAAATACATCCTGATCGCCAGTCTCTAATCCACCGTGGCGGTGTAATATAGCCAACAACATGGCTAAGCGGTTTTGGTCTAGGCCAATGGCAACCCGGCGTGGATTATTGAAGTGGCTATCATCGACCAAGGCTTGTAGCTCAACCAACAATGGGCGAGTGCCCTCCCAAACTACCATTACCAAGCTGCCAGCAGCAGCGCCTTCTGCACGTGAAAGGAAGATCGAGCTAGGGTTTTTAACTTCCTTGAGGCCGGTTTCCAGCATGGCAAAAACGCCAAGCTCATTAACGGCGCCAAAGCGATTCTTATGGCCGCGTAGGGTGCGGAAGCGGCTGTCGTGGTCGCCCTCTAGCTGCAAAGAGCAGTCAATCATGTGTTCCAGCACCTTGGGTCCGGCCAAACTACCATCTTTGGTGACATGGCCAACGAGTAATAATACCGTATTGCTCTGTTTGGCATAGCGCACTAAGGCGGCCGCACATTCGCGCACTTGTGAAACACTGCCGGGCGCCGATGTAATATCAGTTAATTGCATGACCTGTATCGAGTCAACAACTAGTAACTTGGGCTTCACGCTGTCAGCTGTGGCAATGATAGATTCGACGTCGGTTTCGGCCAGCATTTTGAGATTGGTGGTAGGCAGCTCTAGGCGCTGGGCGCGTAGCGCTACCTGTTGCAGGGACTCTTCACCGGTGACATACAAGGCTGGCATTTGCTGGGCCAAAGAGCACATCAATTGCAGTAACAAAGTGCTTTTGCCGGCCCCAGGGTGACCACCAATAAGAATCGCAGAACCAGGCACTAGACCGCCGCCCAGTACACGATCCAATTCACCGATAGCGGTACTAAAGCGAGGAACCTTAGCAATGTCGACGTCGCTTAAATCCACAAGTTGTGCAGCGACACCAGCATAGCCTTTGACCTTGGCGGCACCGCCTTTTGTAACACTACCTAGGCGGATTTCCTGCAGGCAATTCCATGCCCCACAGTCGTTACATTGGCCTTGCCACTTGCTGTAGTCAGAGCCGCATTCATTGCAGACAAAGGCGGTTTTTTGTTTGGCCATTGAGTAACCTAGTTTGGATAGGTAGGTTGGGCGTTAGCCTAACGTGCCAACCCACCCGTTAGCATATTGGATCAAGCGTTTAATAAGCGTGCTACATCCTTGGCAAAGTAGGTGAGGATACCATCGGCACCGGCACGCTTAAAGGCCAGCAAGGATTCTAAGGTGACTTTATCTTGATCTAACCAGCCATTCTGGAAAGCCGCCATGTGCATGGCGTATTCGCCACTTACTTGATAGGCAAAGGTTGGGACTTTTAACTCGGTTTTAATACGCTGGATGATATCCAAATACGGCATGCCTGGTTTTACCATGACCATGTCAGCTCCTTCGGCCAAGTCTAAAGCAACCTCATGGAGGGCCTCGTCACTGTTAGCGGGGTCCATTTGGTAGCCGTGTTTATTGGACTTGCCCAAGTTACCAGCGGAGCCAACAGCGTCTCGGAAAGGGCCATAATAAGAAGAGGAATACTTGGCTGCGTAGGACATGATGCGAGTATTGATGTGGCCTTCCTCTTCCAGCACGTCTCGTATGGCGGCAATACGCCCGTCCATCATATCTGATGGGCCAAGAATATCGGCCCCTGCTTCGGCCTGCGATAGGGCTTGTTTCACCAGTACTTCTACCGTGACGTCGTTAATAATGTAGCCCTTGTCATCCATGATGCCGTCTTGGCCATGAATGGTGAAAGGGTCCAGGGCCACGTCGGTCATCACGCCAAGGTCTGGGCAGGCATCTTTGACCGCACGAATAGCCGTTTGGGCTAAACCGTTAGGGTCGTAGGCCGCTTCAGCCATTTCCGACTTGGCATTTGCAGGGGTGACTGGAAACAGGCATAGGCAAGGAATGCCCATGGCTACTAATTCTTTAGCTTGCTTAACCAACAAATCAATTGAGTAGCGCTCAACCCCCGGCATAGATGCCACCTGTTGTGTTTGCCCTTGACCAGGAATGACAAACATAGGATAAATCAGGTCCTCGGTAGTGAGGTGATTTTCGCGCATTAAGCGGCGCGAAAAATCGTCGGCGCGCATGCGTCGCATGCGGGTTAAGGGGAATAAACGCTGGCTACTTTCAAAAGTCATGATGGTATCCGTAAATAAGGGTTCAATTAGCGAACGATGGGCTCATTGTAGCGTTTTGCAGCTAGGACGCCAATTGGCTTTCGAGTTGTTCGAGTTGTTCTTGACACAGCAACCAATCCTCCTCGACTTGCTCAGCCTCTTGTGTGGTAGTGGTCTGGTTTTGCAGCAAGGATTGTAATTGCCGTTTTTGTGTGGCTTCGTAGAGGCTCGGATCGGTCAGTTGCTGCTCGAGATCGGCCTGCAAGGTGTGCAGTTTGTCTAAGCGGATTTCGAGCTTATCCAACTGCCTTTTCAAGGGGCTGAGTTTCGCTCGCTGTTCGGCTTGTAGGCGTTTTTGTTGCTTGCGATCTTGGGCCGACTGATTGTTAGCGGCATCGTCAGCTCGTTGGTCACGATGTTCTTGTTGCCGGGCTTTGGCTTGCTGCTGCACCAACTGCTGTAACTGTTGTTGATAGCTATCTAAGTCGCCTTCATAGGGACTGATTTTGCCATCGGCTACGAGCCAATACTGGTCCACTATTTGGCGCAACAGGTGGCGGTCGTGGGAAATAACGACCACCGCGCCTTGGAACTCTTGCAGGGCGCGAGTCAGGGCGTGACGCACCTCTAAATCCAAGTGGTTGGTTGGTTCGTCTAACAGCAATAAGTTGGGTTTTTGTATGGCGATCATCGCTAAAGCCAAACGCACCTTTTCGCCACCAGAAAAGTTCTTAACGGGTTCGAAAACGCGCTCGCCTTGCCAGCCAAAGCTGCCTAGAAAATTGCGCAGTTCCTGTTCGCTAGCTTGCGGCTTAATGCGTTGTAGGTGCAATAAGCCATTGGCTTCAAGGTCTAGTGCTTCTAGTTGGTGCTGGGCAAAGTAACCAATATTCAAGTGTTCACCCGGAGTAATTTGACCGCCTAAGGCGGGCAAATCACCGACTAGCGTTTTGATAAAAGAGGATTTACCGGCGCCATTGGGACCTAATAAGGCAATGCGCGAATCCTGCAATAGGCTCAGATTGGCTTGCAGTAGTGGTTTTTCATAACCAATGCATACTTGATCAAGGGTTAGTAGGTTAGGACTAATTTGACTAAATTCGGGAAAACGAAAGCTAAATGGTGAGTCCGCATAGGCAGGTGCAATCAACTCCATACGCTGCAATGCTTTAACTCGCCCCTGTGCTTGTTTGGCTTTACTTGCTTTGGCCTTGAAGCGCCGAATAAAGCTTTCGATATGTGCAATTTCGGCCTGTTGTTTTTCGTACATGCTCTGTTGTTGCGCCATACGCTCGGCTTTTTGGCGCTCAAAGGCTGCGTAGTTGCCTCGGTAGGAAGTAAGCTGTTGTTGGTTCAGGTGCACGATGGTTTGCACGACTTGATCTAGAAAATCACGGTCGTGGGAGATCAAAAATAAGGTGCCAGGGTAGGTCTGCAACCAGCTTTCCAACCATAAGGTGGCGTCCAAATCGAGGTGGTTGGTGGGTTCATCCAATAACAATAAATCAGAGGGGCACATGAGGGCTTGCGCTAGGTTCAGGCGTACTCGCCAGCCACCGGAATAGCTACCTACACTCTGTTGCCAGTCAGCCTCTTGAAAACCCAGTCCTTGCAGCAGCTGTTGAGCGCGATTTCTTGCAGTGTACCCATCGACATGATCATAGTCAGACCAAGCGAGCGCTAGGGCGCTATCATCTTGTTGCTGTTGAGCTAATTGAATGGCATGTTCGGCTTGACGAAACGGCTGGTCACCGTCGAGCACATGGTCTAGGGTGGTGCGTTTAATATCCCCGATTTCTTGCGCCATATGGGCCAGACGTAAGTTGGGTGGCACCTGTAGCTCGCCAGAATCCAGCGAGAGCTGGCCTAGTAATAATTTAAACAGGCTGGTTTTGCCGGCACCATTACGCCCTATCAGACCATAGCGTTGGCCTGCGTGAAGGGTGAGATTGGCGTCCGTCAACAAGTGGTTGCCGCCGCGGAGCAGATGTAGATTATTGAACTTGATCATGGGGGCGCATGTTAACATAGGCTAGGGGTCGTGCCCTATGGTATGTGCCTTAAAAGTGTTAAACCAGACCGAGAAAAGTCGTATTATTGCGTTGTTTTGCGGTTACCGCTGGATATATTTTTCGGATATGGCATATTAGGCTAGCAATTACGTATTCTAGTCTTATATACACACTAATGGAGCGCTTGCGCCCATAATTGAACAGCATAAAATTAACTCATTAAGGAAAGATCATGAAAAACTCTCTTGGCCGCTTGGCTGTCACTAGTGCTATTGCCCTATCTGCTGCTACCGCACAGGCCGAAGTTAACCTAGAAGATGCACAGCAGAAAGTGAGCTACAGTGTTGGTATCTTGATTGCTGGTCAGCTAGCGAATGACTTTGATGATCTTGACCTTAATGCCTTTGTCGCAGGCTTTAATCAATTATATGGCGGTGAGCAAACACAACTGTCAGCACAAGAAGCTATGGCCGTGGTACAAGCATACCAACGCGATCAGCAAGTGGCGAGCAGTGCCAATGCCCTAGCTGAAAGTGAAGCGTTTTTGGCTGAGACAGCACAACAAGAAGGTGTCAAGATTACCAAGTCGGGTTTGCAGTATAAAGTACTGGAAGCCGGTGCGGGTAAGCAACCCCAGGCAACAGATACGGTCACCGTCCACTACCGTGGTACCTTAATGGATGGCCAAGAGTTTGATAGTTCTTATTCGCGTGGTGAGCCGACTTCGTTTCCCCTTAATGGCGTGATCCCGGGTTGGACTGAAGGCCTACAGTTGATGAGTGAAGGCGGCAAGTATGAATTCTATATCCACCCAGACCTAGCTTATGGTCAGCGTGGTGCTGGCGGTGCTATCGGTCCTAATGCGGCCCTGGTATTCCAAGTTGAGCTAATTAAAATTGGTGAATAAGCAAGTTTAGGAATTTTTCTGATATTCATTCTCAAATGAATAGACTATGCTTGGCATAGGATGACGTTAGCCGGTTTGGCCGACAGGGAACGGCAGGATGCCTCGACAATGCCAACTACACGGATGTAGGGGCGTTGTTAACTGAAAAAGAAAACCCAGCCTTTGGCTGGGTTTTTTATTGTCTGTAAGTCGAGTTTTCACCCGATCGTACTAGCTCTATTAAAGAACAGTTAGTACAGCTACCATGACGACAGTCAGCGCTAAGGAGCTGTAGATAACACCGTTAACAGTGGCCAATGGTCCCTGCTTGCCTTTTAAAGCGTTGATTTCCAGTAGGGCGATGATGGCCAGCATGGCGATCATGGAGGGTGCGCTCCAGTCAACAGGTGCATAGCTGCTAAGGCCACTGTGACCTGGAGATGCCAGCATGCAGAAAACCATTGGCGCAGAGAAGAGCACATTGTGGCGGGAAGCCAATAGAGCTTTAGCGCCGGCCGCAGCGGCATCGCCGTCTTTCATACCAAGGGCAATTTGCTGATTAGGCCAGATGATCGCCCAAACGTTCAAAAACATCAGTGTACCGAAAGCAGCACCAATCCAAATGTAGTTGTTCATGGCCGTGGGGATGGTGAACAGCATCACGACACCCGTTAGGAAGGTACCCATGGCACCCCAACGGAACCACCAAAGAGCACTTGGTGCCAGTTTAGACTTGGCATCAGCTAGTCCTTCTGGGGTTGCTTGCTTAAAGTAGCCGCCTTGTACAAAGTTGAAGTAGTAAAGCATGCCAATCCAGGTAATACCGAATAGCACGTGTGACCAGCGGAACAAAAATCCTAAAACTTCCATAATGAGCCTCTCTCAATGGTTTTTTTGGTTGGGCTTAGCCCTTATTAGGTGAGGCTATTGTACCAAGGTCGGAAGTTATTGGAATGTCTTGGTGGGAAAATTTGAGATATTTTGGACGAAAAATCCGTCTAATTCCTTACTAAAAATAGGACTATTGCATGCATTTGGGTGCATAACGGGCGTTAACAAGCCAGGCTTAAGAGCCTGGCTCACGCCAAGGTGCTGGTTCTAACCTTCTAGGTCGTCCAGATAACGCTCTGCGTCTAGGGCTGCCATGCAGCCGGTACCCGCTGAAGTAATAGCTTGGCGATAGATATGATCCATCACGTCACCAGCGGCAAAAACACCCTCGATACTAGTTTGTGTAGCATTGCCTTCGGTTCCACTTTGCACTTTCAAGTAGCCATTTTTCATGTCTAGTTGATTGGCAAATAGATCGGTATTGGGCTTGTGGCCAATGGCAATAAACACGCCGTCTACATCCAGTTCCTTGGTGCTGCCATCTTGGGTGCTTTTAATGCGCATACCGGTAACACCCATGTCGTCACCCAGTACTTCATCCAGAGTGTGGTTCCATTCGATGTTGACGTTGCCATTAGCAGCACGATCGGCAATGCGATCGGCTAATATTTTTTCAGATCGGAACTTGTCACGGCGATGCACAACAGTCACTTCGGCGGCAATGTTGGCCAAATATAAGGCTTCTTCTACTGCCGTATTGCCACCACCTATAACGGCGACTTTTTTGTTACGGTAGAAAAAACCATCGCAGGTGGCGCAAGCAGAAACCCCTTTGCCCTGAAAGGCCGTTTCACTCTCTAGGCCTAGGTATTGAGCGCTCGCTCCGGTGCAGATAATCAAGGCATCACAGGTGTATTGAGTGCCTTGGCCGGTAAGTTTGAATGGCTTGTCGGCGAGTTCAACACTATCGATATGATCAAATACGATATTGGTATCAAAGCGTTCAGCATGTGCTTTCATACGCTCCATCAAATCGGGACCTTGTAAACCCTCAACATCACCTGGCCAATTGTCTACTTCGGTGGTGGTGGTAAGCTGGCCACCCATTTGCATACCGGTTATTAGTGTGGGAGACAAGTTGGCGCGAGCTGCATAGACAGCGGCTGTATATCCGGCAGGGCCGGAACCGAGAATGATCAGGCGATGATGCTGAGCTTCACTCATGAATTTTTCCTTGAGAAACGTAATTAGGCATAGCAAAAATATGCGCCCGACGATACCATAATTCAAGCTCTAGAGAAGTATAAATTTGAATAATAAGGAATGGCCTATGTTGGATTGGCAAAATATTGATACGGTGATGTTAGACATGGACGGTACATTGCTAGATTTGCATTTTGATACCTACTACTGGCTACACCACTTACCGCAGCGTTATGCGGATATTAAAGGCGTTTCCTTAACTCAGGCGAAAGACGTAATCTATCCGAAGCTAACGGCCCAGAAGGGGACGCTAAATTGGTACTGTCTGGACTATTGGCAGCAGGAATTTGATATTGATATAGTAGCCCTGAAAAAAGAAATAGATCATAAGGTGCAACTCTTACCCGGCACAGAAGACTTTCTGAATTGGTTAACCACCACCAACAAGCGCATTTTTTTGGTAACCAACGCCCATTCCGGCAGCTTGGCGGTGAAGCAACCCCATGCTCGGCTAGAGCGTTGGCTACATGGCATCTATCTTTCTCATGATTATGGTTATGCCAAGGAAGAGCAGGGTTTTTGGGCGGCTCTCCAAGAGGACATCGGTTATGACGCTGAGCGAAGCTTGATGGTGGATGATAATTTGCAGGTGCTAGGGGCGGCGCAAGAGTCGGGCATAGGCCATCTGTTGGCGGTCAGCGAGCCAGACAGCCAGCGACCAGCTCAGCATACGGGTGATTTTAATAGCGTTGCTCATTTGGGGTTGGCAATTCCCGCTACAGAGACAAGTATATGGTAGACCAGCACAAACCAACCAAGGTGCGCCTAGATAAGTGGTTATGGGCAGCACGTTTTTTTAAAACCCGAGGTCTGGCCAAGGCGGCTGTTGAGGGCGGTAAGGTTCATTATGATGGGCAGCGTAGTAAGTGCTCACGTATTGTGGAGCTCGGTGTTGAGCTGACAATTCGTCAAGGATGGGATGAAAAGACGGTTAAAGTGATGGCCTTGTCCGAGCATCGTCGAGGTGCCTCTGAGGCGGCCAAGTTGTACCAAGAAACCACCGACAGCGCGGCCAAACGGGCTGAACTAGCCGCAGCCCGTAAGGCTATGGGAGGGGGTGTTTCTGACCATCGGCCGAATAAGAAAGAGCGTCGAGACCAGTCCCGATTTTGGCAACAATTCGAAGACTAATTGTAGGTATGCAGGCAAGCCATGTTGACCATCGTTATACAGCTATTTGAAATCCTAGCGCCGGTACTCATTTGTGTCTGTCTAGGCGTATTCTGGGTGCGCATGGGCGAATCTTTTGACACCCCCATGGTGACGAAGCTGGTGACGGTTATCGGCACACCGGCGTTGGTATTTTATGCCTTATCGACAGCCAACTTGGATAAGACCTTGTTTATGCAAATGGGGCTGTCGGCCATATTGGCCTATAGCCTATTTTTAGTGGCCGGATACCTTTTGTTGCCCGTGTTTGGGTTGTCGCGGCAGGCGTTTTTACAAACGCTCACTTTCCCCAATATTGGCAATGTGGGTTTGCCTCTTTGTTATCTTGCTTTTGGTGAGCAGGGGCTGGCTTTAGCCATCGCTTTCTTTGTGGTTTTTGTCATGCTTCAATTTACGGTGGGTATTGCACTGGTCAGTGGTGGTTTTTCTCCACGGCTGCTACTGACCATGCCCGTCATCCCCGCTACCATGATAGCCATGGTGTTCTTGCTGACCGAGACGGCTGTGCCAAAATGGGCTCTCAATTCCACTAAGATGATTGGCGATCTGACTATTCCATTGATGTTATTTACTCTTGGCGTGTCGTTGGCTAGCCTTAAGCTAGGGAATTTGCGGGTTAGCTTTGGGTTGGCGAGTCTGCGGCTGATATTGGGCTTTTCGGTAGCGTTGCTGCTGGTATGGTTATTGGGTTTGCGTGATGAGGCGGCAGCGGTTGTTATTTTGCAGTGCAGTATGCCCGTGGCGGTGTACGTATACTTGTTTGCCCAGCTCTATGAGCAGCGTGCTACAGAAGTTGCTGGAGTGGTGATTGTTTCCACCCTAATGAGCGTGGTGAGTCTGCCGTTGGTTTTACTTTACGTGTTATAATCGCCATTCAATTAGTATCGCATTTATTGGGGTTGGAGCATGGCTCAGGATTTGATGCGCGGATTCTTGTTTAGTGACATGGATATTCGCGGCGTGCACATTCGCTTGGACAAGAGTATGCAGACTTTACTGCAGCAGCACGATTACCCACCGGCAGTATCATCGTTATTATCACAATTGTTTATTGCCAGTGCTTTGCTCAGTGCCAATTTAAAACTACAAGGCCGTTTAAGTGTCCAAGTTCGTGGTGATGGCCCGCTTGAGTATGCCATGGCAGAGTGTCGGTTGGAACAACCAGGCACCCTGGAGCCCTTGTCATTAAAGGGTTTGGCTCGTCACGCGCCAGACGTAAGTGATGATCTTGATCTGCATGCGTTGCTTGGCAAAGGTCAATTGGTGATTACCATTGAACCTGATGAGGGTCAGCGTTACCAAGGCATTGTTGGGCTTGATCGCGAAACCTTGGCAGAATGTTTGGAAGGGTATTTTTATCAATCTGAACAATTACCTACGCACTTGCAATTGGCTATGGGCGGCAACCAGGCGGCTGGCTTTATGGTGCAGCGTTTGCCCACTAGAGTGAGTGATGAAGAGCAGGCTGATGAAGACTGGGAGCTAATACATGCTCTGGTGACGACATTGACTCCTGCTGAACTGCTGGCCTTGCCAGCTGAGCAGGTATTACATCGCTTGTTCCATGAGCATGATTTGCAGGTGTTTGCTGAGCGCCCCGTGCGTTATCAGTGTGACTGTAGTCGTGAACGCAGTGCGCACGCTATTGTCGCTTTGGGGCAGGCAGAGGTCGAAGAAGTCTTACAAGAGCTAGAGCGTGTGGTTATAGACTGCCAGTTTTGTAATAGCCAATATGCCTTTGATAAAGTGGACTGCCATATGTTATTTTCCCCAGGCTCTGCCTCTAAGGGAGAGCAGGAGATCCTGCACTAAAAACGCATGGCAGGATGCAGCGAGGAGCTTGTATAGGCAAGTGCACCAGTTGGTTGCAAGTGTTATCAGTTCCGTAAATGGACTCTATGCGTCGCTTTTCCTGATCAAATCAGGCATAATGCAGCCCTCGTTTTTTGGGGTGAGTTTGGTCGTCACAACGCCAGGTTCAGGAAACACAAACCCAAAAAACGCTGTAGATACTGGGCCTTACTTGATACCCAAGTGAGCGACCCGATCATAGACGTTTCCAAAGGCTTAATCACAACTTGGGCCTTGGGTAAAGTAAAGGTACTCTTAAATGATAGCAGCCGCTGAAGTTCCCACAACCTTCAAGCAACTTTCTCCTGCCGCCCTAGTACAAAAAGCCGTTGAAAACGGTGAAGGTACGCTGGCAAGCACTGGAGCCCTTAATGTAATCACTGGTGCCCGCACTGGTCGTTCCCCAGCGGATCGATTTGTGGTGCAGGAGCCAGGTACTCAGGACAGTATTGAATGGGGTGCAGTAAACCGCCCTGTAGCGCCTGAAGTATTCGACGCCCTTTGGGCGCGTGTTGAAGACTATTTGGCTGGCCATGATAAGTATGTGGCCAATGTGCATGTTGGCTCAGATAGGGATCATTACATTCCTGTGCGCATGACAACCCAAACAGCTTGGCAGAACCTATTTGGCCAAAACTTGTTCATCGTTCCGGACGCGGCAGATTACAATGCCGGCAATAAGGGTGAATGGCAAATTTTAAATGTGGCTGGCTTTGAATGTGTTCCTGAGCGTGATGGCACAAACAGTGACGGCACTGTGATGATTAATTTTGCTGCACGCAAAGTACTATTGGCTGGCATGCGCTATGCCGGTGAAATGAAAAAAGCCATGTTCTCTGTGCAGAACTTCCTGTTGCCAGAAGCGGATGTGCTGCCTATGCACTGCTCCGCCAACGTTGGTGATGACGGCGACGTTACCTTGTTCTTTGGCTTGTCCGGCACCGGTAAAACAACCCTTTCGGCCGATCCAGATCGATACCTGATCGGTGATGATGAGCACGGTTGGGGTAAAGGTGTTGTCTTTAATCTAGAAGGTGGCTGTTACGCTAAGACTATCGACTTGAGCCAAAAGAATGAGCCCATTATCTGGGATGCTATTCGTTTTGGTGCCATTGTTGAAAACGTCTATCTTGATGACGGCCGTGTTGCCGATTACTACAACACTGAAATTACTGAAAATGGTCGTTGTGCCTACCCGTTAGAGCATGTAAAAAAGCGTACGGAAACCAACCTAGCTGGTGAGCCAGATGCCATCATTTTCCTGACCTGTGACCTAACTGGTGTATTACCACCGGTATCTATTTTGTCTAAGGAAGCGGCGGCCTACCATTTCCTAAGTGGTTATACCGCCTTGGTGGGTTCTACTGAAGTGGGTTCCAGCGCGGCTATAAAGTCTACTTTCTCAACTTGTTTTGGTGCACCTTTCTTTCCACGCCCAGCTGGTGTGTACGCTGAGCTGTTGATGAAGCGTATTGAAGAATTTGGGTCCAAGGTGTATTTGGTAAATACAGGTTGGACTGGTGGTGCATACGGTACAGGCGATCGCTTTAGCATTCCTACTACACGTTCTATTATTGCAGCTATCCAGAATGGTAACATTGCCAAGGCTGAAACTGTGCACCTAGACGGTATCAACGTCCATGTACCAGTTGCTGTTGAAGGTGTTGATGATGGTTTGCTGAATCCACGTGAAACATGGGCTGACAAAGCCGCTTACGATGTTGAAGCGAAGGCTTTAATTGCCAAGTTCAATGAAAACTTCAAGCGTTTTGATGTTTCTGAAGCTATCGTAGCGGCAGGACCGCAAGCGTCCTGATATGCGCTTACGCTGATGCTTAAAAAGGCTCCCTAGGGAGCCTTTTTTGTGCCCGCTAATTATTCAGGTTTTTTTAACATCTACCCAAGGCTAATGTATTAGCGAGCAAATATGACTATACTGCTTGTGCTCGGATTTTGATTAGCGACAAAACATTATCATCCCGGAGCGGCCAGTGAGGCATTGTCATGTAGGCAGAGAATAAGGTTTTTTGAGGTAGTGAAGTATGTCGATTGTGTATTTGAATACGGGCTTGCCAGTGGCACGTGTGGATCGTCACGGCCAAGAGTTTACTACTGGCATTGCTAAACAAGCTACGCAACGCACTTTGCTGTTGACCTCGTCTGGCCTGTCTGGTGATGGTAGCTTTGAAGATGTGCATGGTGGCCCAGACCAGACCTTGCACGTGTTTAGTCACGAGCATTACGCTTATTTTGCCCAGCGTGCAGGTCAGCCTTTGGAGCATTGTGCATTTGGTGAAAATCTGTGTCTTGAAGGTTTTACCGAACATGCAGTTTGTGTTGGTGACATATGGCAGTTAGGTGATGCCTTGGTGCAGGTGAGTATGCCTACAGAGCGTTGCAGCACCATTGGCCGTCGTTTGCATCTGCCTAAGATGTTGCACTGGATTCATGAAAGGATGATGACCGGTTACTATTTGCGCGTACTAGAACCGGGCAATATTAATGCTAATTCAGCTATTACACTGCAACAGCGCTTGCATCCGCAGTGGAGCATTGATCACTTAAATCAATTGTTATTCAATCGGCGAGATAGCCAACTAATGGCTCAGGCCTGCGCTATCGTTGAACTGTCCGATGTGTGGAAGCAGCGTGCCTGGCGGCTGTACAAAAAAGCGGGTGTGAGTTAACCGGAACCTAGGGCTGTATGAGTGCCGCAGATATATTAGATATACTTCATCCTTTAAGTGATGCTGAAATTGCTAAGCATTCACAGCGGTTTTTTAAAACGGGACCTGGTGAATATGGCGAGGGAGACATCTTTCTAGGAATTCGTGTGCCAGTCTTGCGTAAGCAGATTAAAGCACTGCGACAAGAGGCCTTGTGCGACGTGTTGCAACTATTACAAAGCCCTTTCCATGAGGCACGGTTGCTAGCGTTATTATTGTTGGTAGATCGCTTTGAGCGAGGCGATGCCGAGCTAAAGCAACAGGTCTTTACTGCTTATCTGGCACACACTGAGCATATTAATAACTGGGATTTGGTTGATGCATCAGCCCATAAAATAGTGGGCGCCTATGTGCAGGATAAATCTAGAGAAGTGCTTTATGAGTTGGCCGTATCGGACTCTGTTTGGCAAAGGCGCATAGGGATCATCGCCACCTTTTGGTTTATTAAAGATGATGACTTCAAAGATGCCTTGGCCTTGGCGCTCATATTGGGTCACGATCACCATGACTTGATACATAAGGCTGTGGGCTGGGCACTGCGAGAAGTGGGTAACCGCCAGCGCACGGTGATGGAAGATTATCTTATTCAGCATTATGCCACTATGCCGCGTACCATGTTGCGTTATGCCATTGAAAAACTGCCACAAAGTCGACGACAGGAATATTTGAAGGGAAAGATTTAAATTCCCAAAAGGTGCCCATATAAAGGCTAAATGTTTATCTACGATCTCGGTTAGAAAATCCGCATAGGACATAAAAGATACATCCATGATCCATACACAAATTGCTCAGCAGTTGGGCGTACAATCTTGGCAGGTTGAGGCGGCTATCAAGTTGCTTGATGAGGGCTCCACGGTGCCGTTCATTGCTCGTTATCGCAAAGAGGCCACAGGTACGCTGGATGATACACAATTGCGTACTCTTGAAGAGCGGTTAGGCTATCTGCGTGAACTGGATAGTCGTCGTACCAGTGTACTAAAAAGCATTGCCGAGCAGGGTCGGTTGACGCCAGAGCTGGAGGCGGCCATCCAGTCAGCAGACAACAAGACTCGTTTAGAAGATTTGTATTTGCCCTATAAGCCCAAACGGCGCACCAAAGCGCAAATGGCCATCGAAGCCGGGTTAGAGCCCTTAGCTGATAAATTGTTCGGTGACCCACAGCGAGTGCCGGAGGATGAAGCGGCGGCCTTTATTAAAGCTGAAGCCCAAATCAACACCACCAAAGACGCCCTTGATGGTGCCAAGCAGATACTCATGGAGCGTTTTAGCCAAGCCGCTGATTTATTAGAGGAATTACGTGAAAAAGCGTGGCAGAGTGCGCAATGGCAGGTCAGTGTTATTGCTGGCCAAGAGGCAGCCGGAGCTAAGTTTCGCGATTACTTTGCCTTTCAGGAAGCCTTTAAAAGCCTTCCCTCCCATCGTACTTTAGCTATTTTGCGAGGTCGCAATGAAGGCGTGTTGCTGGCCCAGATAGTTTGGTCAGAGACTGGTCATGAACCTTTTGAAGGCCGCGTAGGTAGCTACTGGCAAGTCCAAAATCAAGGTCGCCCAGGCGATAAATGGCTGCAAGAAGTTATTACTTGGACTTGGCGTATTAAGCTGGCAAGCCAATTAGAGACGGCGCTTATTAGCCGCCTACGCGAGACAGCGGAGGCTGGTGCTATTCAAGTGTTTGCCGATAACCTTAAAGACTTGTTGTTATCAGCGCCTGCTGGAACCAAGGTAACGCTGGGCTTAGACCCAGGCCTGCGTACTGGGGTTAAAGCCGTAGTGGTAGACGCTACGGGCAAACTTATCGCCTACCATACTATCTTCCCCCATGTGCCACGCAATCAATGGCAGGAATCTTTGATATTGTTGGCCAAATGGGTCAAGCAGTATGATGTGGAGTTGGTAGCCATTGGTAATGGTACCGGTTCACGTGAGACCGACCGTCTAGTGAAAGAGCTGCAAAGCCTGCTTGCTGGTGTGCCTCTGCAGCGTATTATTGTCAGCGAGGCCGGAGCCTCGGTGTATTCGGCTTCGTCTTTGGCGGCGGCCGAGTTTCCGGATCTGGATGTGAGCTACCGTGGTGCGGTCTCTATTGCTCGTCGCTTACAGGACCCATTAGCGGAATTGGTCAAAATAGACCCTAAAGCTATAGGTGTTGGTCAGTACCAGCATGATGTATCGCAAGTGCAGTTGGCACGGCGTTTGGATAATGTGGTAGAAGACTGTGTTAACAGTGTGGGTGTTGATTTAAATACAGCTTCGGCGCCATTATTGCAGCATGTGGCGGGGCTTAATAAAAGTTTAGCCGAAAACATCGTCCTGCATCGTGACGTGCATGGCGCTTTCAAAAGCCGTAAACAGCTTATGGACGTGACCCGTCTGGGAGCCAAGGCGTTTGAACAGGCCGCAGGGTTTTTGCGTATCAGACACGGAGAGTATCCTCTTGATGGGACCTCGGTCCACCCAGAAGCTTATTTGGTCGTGGAAAATATGGCAGCTAGTCTATGTTTGGAAGTAGGCGACTTGCTAGGGCATGCTAGTTTAAGCAGTTTGCGGCCCGCTCAGTTTGTGGTTGATAGTGTGGGTGAACAAACTATCACGGATGTGCTGGCCGAGTTGCAAAAGCCTGGCCGTGATCCCCGTCCTGAATTTCGCATGGCGAAGTTGGCGGATGGCATCGAGAATGTGAAGGATCTTGTGGTGGGTAGTGTCATGGAGGGCACGGTAAGCAATGTCACTAACTTTGGTGCCTTTGTTGACCTTGGAGTACACCAAGATGGTTTGGTGCACATTTCTGCCATGTCCCACAGTTTTGTAAAAGACCCCCGTAGTTTAGTAAAAGCGGGCGATATTATTAAGGTTAAGGTGATGGAAGTGGACGTGGCGCGTAAGCGTATTGGTTTGTCCATGCGCCTAGATGACCAACCTGGGGCGCAGCAGGAGTCGCGTGGCAACAAAAAACCAGATGAGAGACGTGGAAGTTATGCCAAAAAAGACGCTAGATCGCACCAAGGGCAACCTCAAGGGGGCAGTAAAGCAAAACCCCAACTAGGAAGTTTGGCAGCGCAATTGCAGGCGGCTGGCCTGAAGCGTTAATATTTGGTTCTTTTTGATTTACTAATCTGACTAGGTAAAAGGCATGCAGCGACATTGTTTAGCAGCCTATTATGGGAGACAAGACTTTGCTAAGAAGCATTTCTGAGACCCTTGCATCACTGCAGGGCACCGCTGTAGCTGAGGCGCTACAAAACTTGCAATGTGGCATTGAGAAAGAAGGCTTGCGCGTGACCGGTAGCGGCCGCATTACTCATACTGACCATCCCAATGCATTAGGCTCGGCACTGACCCACGGCAGTATTACCACGGATTACGCGGAAGCGCTGCAAGAGTTCATTACCCCCGTATTTAGTTACCCCGAGCAGGCGCTGGATTATATGCAGCAGTTGCATAGCTTTAATGCACGCGCCTTGGATGTGCAAAATGAATACCTGTGGCCAGCGAGCATGCCCGGCTATCTAGCCGGTGAAGATGATATTCGCATTGCTGAATATGGGCACTCCAATATTGGCAAGCTCAAGCATGTATACCGCGTTGGTTTGGCCTGGCGCTATGGTAAGGTTATGCAGTGTATTGCCGGTATTCATTATAATTTTTCGCCACAGGAAGACTTTTGGCAAGCCTATCAGGCGCACCTAGGTGATACGGGGTGTAGCAAGCAATTCCACTCGGCTCAGTATTTTTCTTTGATCCGCAACTTCCGTCGCCATTCTTGGTTGCTGTTGTATTTGTTTGGCGCTTCGCCCGCTTTGGATGCCAGCTTTATTGGTGGTCGCGATGTGGGCCTAAAATCTGGCGAAGCAGACAGTTTGATTGGCCCCTATGCGACCTCACTGCGTATGAGTGATCTAGGTTACAGCAACAAGGTGCAATCGGTATTGAATGTTTGTTTCAATGATTTGCCTAATTATGCTAAGTCTTTGGAGCATGCCATTTCTACCCCCTTGGATCAGTATGAAAAAATGGGTGTTAAGGTGGATGGTGAATACCGCCAACTCAATGCCAATTTATTGCAGATAGAAAATGAGTTCTACAGTGATATTCGCCCTAAGCGTGTCGCCCGTTCGGGGCAGAAACCGGTGCACGCCTTGTTTGAAGGTGGCGTTGAATACGTAGAAGTACGAAATCTTGATCTCAACCCCTTCATGCCGGTGGGTTTGGATGCCGAGCAGGCGCATTTTGTAAACGTGTTTCTGACTTGGTGCTTGCTTAAAGATAGCCCCATTATTAGTGATGAAGAGTGCGAATGGATTAGTCGAAATCAGGCAGCGGTGGTGCGCGAAGGGCGTAAACCGGGCTTAAAGCTGCAGCGCAATGAGCAACAAATAGGTATGCAGGCTTGGGCGCAGGAGATTTTGGCGGAACTGGAACAGGTTGCCGACTTTATGCCAAATGCTGGTGCCAGCAAAGCGGCTATTATGGCCATGGCTGAACGTGTTGAAGACAGCAGCAAAACCCCCTCGGCACAGGTGCTAGCGGCGATGCATGAGCGTGGTGTGTCATACACCGAGCTGGTCATGCAACTGGCTAAACAGCATCAGCAATTTCATTTGGATGCTGACATGGATGCCGATTTGTTGGTGCAAATGCAGGCTCACGCCGCACAATCATTGCGAGATCAGGAGCAGCTAGAACTTGAGCAAACGGAGCCTTTTGATGATTATCTAGGGGCCTATTTGGCCCAGTAGTGCGAACGATAAACCCAGTGTCTTTTTGTCTGTGGGTTTGCTAACTGATGCGACAACCTGTCACATGAAGATGATGCCGCAGCCTAGCACTACGGCTAGGCTACCCATCCAAGCATAACGATTCGGCCTCTGTTTGGTGATGAGCCAGAGCAGGGGTAATATTAAGATAGGGGAGGTGGCTGACAGGGTGGTCACTAAGCCAACGTCACCTTCCTTTAAAGCAAATACTAATAGCGTCATACCGATCACTAAGCCAAGGTTGGCACTGATGAATGAACGTAAAGCCCAGCGCCAGGTCATGGGGTTTTTAGCGTTGCCCCAGCGTATGGGCAACAGCAGTATGGCCCACATGCACAAGGCGGCAAAGCTGACCCTAATCGCCGAAGCAGCGATTGGATGGGCCCCATCAAGCAGTACGGGTTTGATAATAATGGCGCCCGTTGCTTGCCCTGCGGCGGCCAGCAGGCCCAAGCTTACACCAACCCATAAACGGCCAGAGACTTGCTCCATAGTATGCTCTTTGTCTTCTGGCGTAGGGCGCTTTCCCCACCAGATGGCGATCATGACCCCCATGAGAACCAGAGCACAACCCAATAGTGTGCTATAGGACATGGTCTCGCCCAACCATATATAACCCATGCCTGCGGCAATGGGGGCATTAGTCGCAAAGAGAATGGCGTTGCGTCTAGGGCCAATGCGTTTTAGGGCTTGCATCAAAGCGGTATCACCTACAAAAATGCCAATTAAGCCAGACAATACCAGTAGCCATATGCCTTGCGAATTGAGGGTTTGCCATAAGCCCAGCAGGCTGCTCAATAGAATTAGCATGACACTGGCTACGGTAATGCGATATCGGTTGGTGGCCGTAGCACCAAAATAGTGTACCAAAGGCTGGGTGATCAGGCCGGTGATGGCCCAGGTGACGGCGGCCCCTAGAGCGGCGATTTCCCCTAAGGGTAGGTTGGCAAGTGTGATCATAGAGTGTGCGGAGTTTGCTGTTGGTGGCCGGTTAGGTTGATAATCATAGCAGCAAGTTGCTTTAAGGGTTAGCTCTGTGATGAGCTTGTAGTTATAATAATATTTATTGCAACGGTATTAGAGAACTCGCCATGTACTGCCCCTTTTGTTCCCATAATGAAACCAAGGTTATTGACTCACGTTTGGTGGCAGAAGGCGAGCAGATACGCCGGCGTCGTGAATGCTTGGAGTGCAGTGAGCGTTATACCACTTTTGAAGTGGCCGAATTGTTGATGCCCAGGGTCATAAAGCAGGACGGTACTCGACAGCCTTTTGATGAAGACAAATTGCGTGCCGGTATCCTGCGCTCCTTGGAAAA
>JAAERS010000007.1 GCA_024230095.1 Gammaproteobacteria bacterium
ATAGGCTTCGTCCTGTACCAGGCTGGCTTTGTAGCGACCTTCCCAGATAGAACCGCTGCCGCCGTAGGTCCGGTTGATGTAGGGCACGTAATGACGACCAATGTACTGCATCATCCGCGTGATCCCCTGGCCATCTTTTGGCGTTGCCAGTATATGGATATGGTTGGTCATCAGTACATAGGCATGGATTGAGCATTGATAACGTTCCGCGCCGTCTTTCAGATAAACCAGGTAAGCCTGATAGTCGGGCTCCTGATGAAATACGGCTTCTCGGCTACGCCCTCTTTGTACGACATGAACCGGTACGCCGGGAATGATGAAGCGGGGTTTTCTGGGCATCGTGTGTCGGCTTCCGTTTTTAAAAAAAGACAGTACCACAATACCTTTTGCTATCAAAGGGCTTTGACCCCTTTATGTTAGTGGCTTTGGCCGCCATGAAAGGCGACAAGACACTGGCCCAATTAGCATCTGATAATGATGTTCATGTGAACCAGATACAAAGTTGGCACAAGCAGCTGAAGGAAAATATAGATGGC
>JAAERS010000008.1 GCA_024230095.1 Gammaproteobacteria bacterium
GCGGCGGCCAATAAACCACTGCGGTTTAACGATATTTTAGCCCACAGCCCCTTTCCCAAAGCCACCACCTATCGCTTTCTTCAATCCATGGCAAATCAGGGCATGCTGGCTTATGACGTAGACACCCAAAAATACAGTTTAGGTATGCGTTTAGTGCGCTTAGCTCACAAAGCCTGGCAACAAGCTTCGTTAGCACCTATTGCCGCACCTTTCCTAGACCAGCTAGCAAGTGAAATTGACAAAACAATCCACTTGGCGCAAATCGAAAATGGCCAAGTCCTGTTTATTGATAAACGGCGCACCACAGAACGTTTTGAAACCTTAGCCCAGGCCGGACGCATTGCGCCAGCCCACTGCACAGGAGTAGGCAAAGCCATGCTGGCTTTTCTTAATTCCGAGCGTAAAGGCTTTGCCATGCAAAGACAAAACTATATTCAATTCACCCCTACCACTATCCATTCCGTAGAAGCATTGGAGCAAGAGCTAAAAGTCATTCACCAAGATGGCATCGCCTATGATCGCGAAGAACATGAAAGTGGCATTATTAGTATTGCCGCCCCCATTTTGACTTCCACGCAACAGGTGGTCGGTGCCATATCCATCGCGACCTCTACGTCCAGACATTCTATTGATGACCTGCAACAGCACCGTCAACAGTTGCTCACCACCGCCTCACAAATAGGAATGGAAGCCGAATACTGGCAATTTCCTTGCAGTACCGGCTAATCCCGCCCGGCACCCCAAACATCTGCCACCAGAAAACCCTCTGGAAAAGGATCCGAAGGATCCAGACCTAGTTGCGCCATACCATAAATCCAGCCTTGACCAGACACCTCGATGTTCAGACCCTGATATGGCCCTACTTTTTCCAGTCCCACTAGGCGGGATACAAACTCGCTACCAATAGTCGAACGCGATACCACTTCGCCTCCTAATGACACCTGCCCCCGGGCATAGCGAGCAGCCATATTAGCGGTACTGCCTGTACCACAGGGAGAGCGATCAACACGGCCTGGTTTCATGGTAGTGCAGGTTTTTACGGCCCCATCACTCTCATCACTGCGCCACATGGCATAAGCAATACCTTTAATCTCTGGGGTCAATGGGTGACAAACTGCCATAGTGGCATCAATCAAATCTCTAATTTCTACGCCCGCCATGGCCAGTTGGCGAGCATTTTCTGGTTTGATTTCCATAGCCATAGCAGGAGCATCGAGTAATGCATAGAACACGCCACCAAAACAGACATCAAAACTCACAGGGCCCCATTTTTGCGTGTCAATCACGACATCTTGATGCGTTAAAAATGCCGTCGGCATAGTTAAAGTTACGCTTGTGACCTTGCCGTTTTGACATTGGGCCTGAGCGTTTACTAGGCCGGCAGCAGTATCCAGAACGACTTCGGTAATAGGCTCAAGCATGGGTTTCATGCCTGTTTCCAGAATTGCAGTGACGGCGCAGATGGCATTGGAGCCAGACATGGCATGCGCCTGATCGGGTTGCAAAACAAGGAAGCCTGTGTCTGCTTCAGGCACCGTTGCTGGCACCAGCAAAACAAAAGAACCCGCCGGAGCGCCACGTGGCTCGGAGCATAAAAAACGCCTTAAGCTATCATCCTGCTCATTAATATAGGCCAATTTTTCTGCCATGGTTTTGCCTGGCACATCAAGCACTCCCCCGCTTATCACGCGACCAATCTCGCCAGCGCAGTGCACGTCAATGGTTTGTATTGTTTTAGTCCAGCGCACGGTGCTTCCTAATAAATTAGATGCTTCACAAGTCTTTTCACCATTAGATGTAATAGTGCTCCAAGATAGTCTAAAATACTCGTTTTCACGATAACTGCAACAGAAACATTTACATGGCCGCCGCTCACACTCCTATGATGCAGCAATACTTGCGTATCAAAAGTGAATACCCCAATGACTTGGTGTTTTACCGCATGGGGGACTTTTACGAACTGTTTTATAATGACGCCAAATTGGCCTCTGACTTATTGGACATTTCCCTTACCGCACGTGGGCAGTCTGCCGGTGAGCCTATTCCCATGGCAGGCATTCCTTACCATGCAGCCGAAGGTTACATTGCTAAAATTGTCAGTGCGGGAAAGGCTGTTGCTATTGCTGAACAAATTGGTGATCCGGCCACTAGCAAAGGGCCAGTAGAACGCAAAGTCGTGCGGGTAGTAACGCCTGGCACACTCACTGACGAGGCCTTACTTGACGCTAGCCAAGATCGCTTATTGTGCGCGGTGAGCCACCTAGGGAACACCTACGGCATCGCCGCCCTAGACATGAGTAGTGGCCGTTTCAACCTTAGCCAAGCCAGCAACGAAGACGAACTACAAACCTTACTGCAACGCCTGCGACCTGCAGAACTGCTGTACGACGAATCCAGTTCTATGATCAGCTTACTGGATGAGTGGACATGTCGGCGTCCGCAGGCACCATGGCATTTCGCCTTAGACACAGCCGAACGGCTTCTATGTCAGCAATTTAACACCCGTGACCTAGCTGGTTTCGGCTGTGATGATATGCCCGCCGCAGTTTGTGCCGCTGGCTGCCTGCTCAACTATGCCAAGGAAACGCAACAGAGCGACCTACCTCACCTGCGTGGTATTCAGGTAGAACAACCCCAGCAAACCCTTATTTTAGATGGTCCTAGCCGTAAAAACCTGGAAATTGATCACAACCTCCATGGTGGTCAGCAGCATACTTTAGCCGAAGTCATGGATACCACCGTAACCGCTATGGGGGGGCGCCTACTGCGACGCTGGCTAAACAACCCACTGCGGGACTTAGCTCAACTAGAAGCCCGTCAAGAACTGATTGCTGATGTCATTGATGCTGATAGCTTTGATACTATGCAGGCGGCCATGAAACCCGTGGGAGACCTAGAACGTATCTTGTCGCGCGTAGCGCTCCAATCAGCAAGACCTCGGGATTTGGCGCGTCTGGCGACTAGTTTTGCCGCCCTACCTCAAATCCAAAGCTTGCTGCAGCAACACGGTGTGCCTTTAGCTTCGCAACTATCACAACAGATTAGTGAATTCCCACAATTGGCTGAGCTATTGGACCGTGCCATCGTTGACAACCCACCAGTGGTCCTACGCGACGGTGGGGTCATTGCCCAAGGTTACGATGAGGAACTCGATGAACTGCGTGGCCTGAGCGAAAACGCTGGACAGTTTTTATTGGATTTGGAGACGCAAGAAAGACAGCGCACGGGGCTTTCAACCCTGAAAGTAGGGTATAACCGTGTACATGGCTATTACATTGAGATCAGCCGCCTACAGTCAGCCGAGGCCCCTACAGAATACATTCGTCGCCAAACCCTAAAAAACGCCGAACGCTTCATTACACCTGAGTTAAAAGAATTTGAAGACAAGGCTCTGAGCAGTAAAAGTCGCGCCCTAAGCCGTGAAAAGGCATTATATCAAGCTCTGGTGGAACAATTAGCGAAGCAGTTACTGCCACTGCAACAAAGCGCTGATGGCATCTGCCAACTGGACGTGCTAGTAAGCTTAGCGGAACGCGCCTGCAACCTAAACCTAAAGCGACCAACATTAACCACAGACCGAGGCCTAAGTATCGTTGCTGGTCGCCACCCCGTGGTTGAACAACTAATCACCGACCCCTTCGTCGCCAATGATGTTGAGTTGCATCCTGCCACTAGCCTGATGATTATTACCGGCCCAAACATGGGCGGTAAGTCCACCTATATGCGCCAAGTGGCTGTGATTGTTATTTTGGCCCAGATTGGTGCTTTCGTGCCTGCTAGCAGTGCAGAGATTGGCCTCGTCGATCGTATCTTTACGCGCATGGGATCCAGTGATGACTTAGCAGGCGGGCGCTCTACCTTTATGGTAGAAATGACTGAAACTGCCAACATCCTACACAATGCCACACCCAGCAGCTTGGTACTAATGGATGAGGTTGGGAGAGGCACCAGCACATACGATGGTTTGTCCCTAGCTTGGTCCTGTGCAGAGCACTTGGCTAATAATGTTCATGCACTCACCCTGTTTGCTACCCATTACTTTGAAATGACACAACTAGCTGAGCTATTGAACAACGTTGAGAACTTGCATTTGCATGCCACCGAACACCAAGACAATATTATCTTCATGCATAAAGTACTGCGAGGCCCTGCCAGCCAAAGCTATGGTTTACAAGTGGCCAAATTAGCCGGCGTACCCGAACAGGTGGTCAAACAGGCCAAACATAAGCTGCTCAGCCTTGAAGCAGCTGAGCTGTCTACTAGTGTTGAGGTATTGCCTAGTTTGGCCGATGCGACCAACCTAGGCTCTTCAAGCACGGCTTCCCCAGCCCAAGCCGATATGTTTGCCGCCATTAGTCACCCAGTAGAGAGCTTGCTAGAGGCCAAGTCAGCCGATAATATGACGCCGCGAGAGGCGTTAGATCTGGTTTATCAACTACAACGGCTCATGCAAGACGACTAGATTTCACTGTCCAGCACATCCACGCTGCTTAAACCTTGCATAACAAAATTGCTATGCAATTGTTTAAGGGCCTGCACCTGAATCTGCCGCACTCGCTCCCGCGTCAAGCCGATTTGCTCACCCACTTGTTTCAGGGTACAAGAATCATGGCCGCGCAAACCAAAACGGCGACAAATAACATCTTTTTGTACCCCCGAAAGTTGGTCCACCCACTGCCCCAAGTTATCAAGTAAGTTGCCATCCACGACATTATTCTCTGGACTCGATGTACCCACATCAGCAATGGTGTCCATCAAAGAAATTTCGGACTGACTGTTAAATGGTGAATCAATACTCGCTACGCGTTCGTTCAGGCTTAGCATGTTACGTACTTTATGTATGGGCCTATCCATGTAGTTAGCCAATTCATAATAACTTGGCTCATGATCTAGTATCTGTGCTAACTCTCTTTGTGCACGTAAATAAATATTCAATTCCTTAACCACATGAATAGGCAAACGAATAGTGCGGGTTTGGTTCATGATGGCGCGTTCAATAGTCTGACGAATCCACCAGGTAGCGTAAGTGGAAAACCGATAACCCAGTTCTGGATCAAACTTTTCTACGGCGCGAATTAAACCTAAATTGCCCTCTTCGATCAGATCCAACATGCTCAAGCCACGATTCAAGTAACGGCGAGAAAGCTTAACTACCAAACGCAAATTGCATTCAATCAGCATATTTCTAGCCGCCTTATCTGCTTTTTGCACTAGGCGGGCATAATGCCTTTCCTGATCTGCCGTCAGCAAATCACGCAACCCAATTTCATTCAAATACAGTTGTGTCGTGTCATTGGTATAGTTGTATTGTACGTGGCCTCGACCACTAGCCTTATAAGATTCAAATTCATCTAAATGACTAGCTTCAAACTCCAGTCCAACATTTTTATTCAAGTCAGCATTTTGTTCCGGCATATCCATATCCATGCTCCTGATCTACTCCCTGCACTTCTACCTCATACGCTTCTAGATTAGTGCTTTAGCACTACCTGTTAAGCCTCTTTAAATAGTAAAACCATTCAAAATGCAGATA
>JAAERS010000009.1 GCA_024230095.1 Gammaproteobacteria bacterium
AAAGTGGGACTTTATGTATGATAAATGACCAGTTGAGTACGTTTTAGCACCGCCATAGGACAACATTGCTAAGGTGGAAAATTCACTAATGACAACATGAGAACATTATGTTCCGCAAACTGATACACGCTTGGCCAGCCCGACAATGGTTACAACATTACACCAAGCAAACCTTGCAAGCTGACTTGATGGCTGCGGCAATAGTGACCATTATGCTCATCCCACAAAGCTTGGCCTATGCCATGCTAGCTGGCCTACCGCCAGTAACGGGTCTATACGCCAGTATCTTTCCATTGCTAGCTTATGCCCTGTTTGGTTCTAGTCGCACCTTGGCCGTGGGCCCAGTAGCAGTTATCTCTTTACTGTCAGCCAACGCTGTAGGCTTTGCCCACCACAAGACTGGCATCGACATCGTCACCTTGTCTATGTCTTTGGCCATGATATCCGGTTTGTTCATGTTGACAATGGGTACTCTTAAATTGGGTTTCATCGCCAATTTACTGGGTCGCCCCGTGGTCGTTGGTTTTATCACCGCAGCAGGTATACTCATTGCACTTGGGCAGCTGCAGCATATACTTGGTATCCATGTCAGCAGCCACAATCTATTGCAAGTCATTGACACCCTGTCTAGTAATATGGCCAGTACTCATTGGCAAACCACCGTTATTGGTATGACAAGCGTATTATTCCTATGGTGGGCTCGCCAGCCCCTTACACGCATCCTTAAGGGTTACATGAGTCCCTATGCAGCGAGCCGCATCAGCAAGCTGGCGCCAATATTAGCGGTCGTTCTGTCGATCTTGGTGGTGGGCCATTGGCAACTGGACACCAGTGGTGTCAAGGTGGTGGGCAACATCCCTGCTGGCCTTCCCAGCTTGCATTGGCCCGAATTAAGCTTGAGCTTAATAAAGACGCTACTGCCCTCTGCACTGATGATCAGCTTGATTGGCTATGTGGAATCAATTTCCGTCGCCCAGACCCTTGCCAACAAACGTCGTCAACAAATAAAACCTGATCATGAGTTACTAGGTTTGGGGGCCGCCAACGTTGCCTCTGCTATGTCAGGTGGTTTTTCGGTAACTGGCGGTTTCTCTCGTTCCGTGGTGAACTTTGACGCTGGTGCCGCCACGCCTATGGCAGGCGTGCTGACTGCTGTTGGCATCGCCCTAGCTAGCTTGTTTTTAACACCGTATTTGGCACTGCTGCCCAAAGCTGTATTAGGTGCCACTATTTTTGTCGCTGTACTGACCTTAATAGAACCTCGCGAATTCAGTTTCACCTGGAAGTACTCCATGCATGATTTCATGGCCATGATCATCACCGTCGCTATGGTGCTGTTGGTGGGCGTGGAAGCCGGCGTTATTGCCGGGGTAATAGCGACGATTTCCTTACTTTTATGGCGTACCAGCCGTCCACACTATGCCATAGTCGGCCCAATTCCAGGTACCGAACACTTCCGCAATATCAAACGCCATGAAGTGGAACAATGTGATCGTGTGGTGGCTTTGCGGATTGATGAAAGTCTGTTTTTTGGCAATGTGCGCTATCTGGATAATCAAATCAACGAAATCATTGCCACCAATGAAAATTGCCTGGAACATCTTATTCTTATGGCTTCAGGCATTAATCACGTGGACTCCACAGCGCTGGAAACACTGCTTGATTTCAACCGCCGACTAAAAGAAAAAGGCATTCAAATGCACATGTCGGAAGTCAAAGGTCCGGTATTAGACCGCCTAGAGCGAGTCCACTTCTGTGAGCAATTAACAGGTAATATTTACTTAAGCCAGCATCAAGCATGGCAAGCCTTGGTACTTGATAACAATACTTGTCCATCACTGTCAGGTTACTAGTCCTATAGCCACTACCTATTCGCCACTGTAAAAAATTAAAGGGAATGCGTGGGCGGGCCTTTTTAATTCTTGCTTATGGTATGATTTTGGCTATCTAAGCCTATTTACCCGTGCTCTATTATGACTATGTCCCATCGCTCTATTGGTCCCTATGAAAGCTCCGCCGTCGCTTTTGGCAGCATGAACATATGCCATGTTTATTACCCATTACCCGATGAGGCTAGCGGCTTACGCCTGTTAAACGAGGCCCTGGACGAGGGCTATACCATGTTTGATACTGCCGCCATCTATGGCTATGGTAAAAATGAACGCATGATTGCCCAAGGCATCATGCACCGCCGCAGTGAATTTACCCTAGCCTCCAAGGGAGCGATATATGCAGACAGTGAGGGCAAAAGCCAAACCTGTGGCCGTCCAGAAAGCCTGATGCAAAACTGCCATGATAGCCTTAAACGTCTGAATACGGAGTTTATTGATGTCTATTACCTACACCGCTTCGACCAGAGTATAGCCATAGAGGAACAAGTAGGGGCTTTGGCGCGTTTGAAAGATCAAGGAAAGATAGGCGCCATTGGGCTCTCTGAAGTATCGGCAAAAACCCTACGCAAAGGGCATGCCGAACACCCCATTGCGGCCGTTCAATCAGAATACTCACTGTGGACGCGCAATCCAGAAATTGCCGTGCTAGATACCTGCCGTGAGCTAGGGACCGCCTTTGTGGCTTTTAGCCCAACTGGACGCAAATATCTGACCGGCACGCTGACTGACATGGCCCAAGTACCCGAGGGCGACTTACGCTATACCATGCCGCGTTTTGACGAACAAAACTACCCTGCCAACATGCAGCTATTGCAACCGTTTTTAGCCTTGGCAAAAGAAGCCGGCATCTTACCCGCAGAATTGGCCATAGCATGGGTACTGGCTCAGGGCGAACACATTATTGCCCTACCCGGCACCAGCCAAACTGCACATATGCGGCAAAATGCCAACGCCGACCGCCTTTCGATAGATCCAAGCATCATAGAACGGGCAGGAAAACTCATTCACCAAGGCAATGTGCACGGCCCTCGCTATAACGCCATAACCCAAGCAGGTGTAGATACCGAAGAGTTTTAGGGGTTTTAAAACAGGCTCAGGTTTACTTCTGGCACAGACCAATCAATTATCGACAGCCCTTGTTGTTGCAGATAGGTATTGGCCGCTGAAAAATGCCCATTTCCGATAAAACCGCCATGGGCCGATAACGGTGAAGGGTGCACCGACTCCAACACCCGATGTTTGCTGCGGTCAATCATCTTGCCCTTTTTCTGGGCATAATTACCCCACAACATAAACACCAAACCTTGGCGCTTCTGGTTCAGTTGTTGCACAATGCGGTCAGTAAAGGCTTCCCACCCCTTACCTTGATGGGAACCGGCCTTGGATTGTTCCACACTCAGTGTAGCATTTAACAACAACACCCCTTGTTGGGCCCAGGTTCGCAAGCAACCATGGGACGGCATAGGCAGTCCTAGGTCACGGCTGATTTCTTTATAAATATTACGTAACGAAGGCGGCACCTTGTTGCCTTCTGGCACTGAGAAGCTCAAACCATGAGCTTGATGTGGGCCGTGATAAGGGTCTTGACCAAGAATCACCACCTTCACCTGGTCAAAAGGCGCGCTATTCAAAGCCTTGAATAAGTCTTTGGCAGC
Organism: Gammaproteobacteria bacterium; assembly: GCA_024230095.1. GTDB lineage: Bacteria > Pseudomonadota > Gammaproteobacteria > Pseudomonadales > Balneatricaceae > Njordibacter. The sequence continues at coordinate 3,548 of JAAERS010000009.1, forward strand.
TGGGTATATTACCTTGCCCTGTTGCGTTTGCTGTTGCAAGAACTGCTGTAGCTGACGCATATAAGGCTGCTCAAACTCCGTGTGTAGCTGCTGCTGCCAGGTCGGTTCTAACTGAGTCGATGCAAGTTTCATAATGGGCAGCACTGTCAAATATAGGAACCCCTATTATCAAAGTAACAATGGCATTCATCAAGTAGTGTTAGCGGGTTTTTTGTCGCCATTTTTGCGCTTGCAAAGCTTCGTGTAACTGTTGCTTAGTGGCCTTGTCTTGCAGCGCTTGCAGCAGAATATCTTTGCCACTTAAGGGTTTTAGGCTCTGGGCGGGTGCATCACGATCCATATTGGTTGGGAACGGGTAATTATCACTTAACGCCGTACTGACTGCAGCCAGTTCGCCATCGCCAAGTTGTTGTGCTTGTAAGGTTTCATAAGTAGCCAATTGCATGCGATTGGTATCAACGTTTTCCATGGCCTTGCCAAAGGGGGAAGATACTTGTAATAGGTTGGCCATGCGTTCAATGTCAGAGGTGCTATTGGCACCTGCGGCATGCATGAGTGCTGGGCTAAAAAACACCCCATCACCCTTTTGCAAGGGCAATTGCACGGCATGTTCAGCAAAGAAGGACATAAAGTCTTCTTGTTGATAAAGCCCATAACCGTGGGCATAACGCTGTGAATAAGGCAATAACATGGTAGGGCCAGAAGCAACCGGCATATGGCCATGAGCCACGGCTCCTTGTAAGGTCAGCATGGCCGACATGGTCTGCACATGTAGAGGGTAAGCGGCCAGTTCATCAGGGGTGGTAAAACCCAAATGGTAATCTCGGTGTGGTTGTTGGGCAGTGCCGCCAGGGTAAACCAAATTGACCTGTGAGGTTAAGCGATAATCGGGCCCCAACCAAGCCTGGCAAATGTCGGCTAACACTGGATTTTTGTAGTAATCAATGAAAGCCTGTGGCGCCGCCACAGCTAACTTTTCCAAGGCATTCCAGACACGGCCATTGGCTCCCATGGGGGCAAAATGATCACCCAAATTGTGCTCTTTATGCTGCTCTTTTAAGAGGCGCATAAATACCTCTGTCACCGCATCTACAGTGGCTTCTGGAATTAGGCCCCGCACAACCATCACCCCGGCTTGATGCTGCCAACATTGGGCCCACTCCTGACGCAGAGCCTGCTTGTCAGCACTTCCCATTTGGTTGATTTGGACGGCATCATAGATGGGGATATGCGCCTTAACATCGGCTGCAAAAGCATAATCTTTGGGATTAGTTTTCTCTGCTAGGCTAGCCATAAATGCTTGCAAACTGGCCATTTGGTTTCTCCTAACTATTGCCTAAGGCTATGCTTCTGCCTTGCTCAATTGATTGCATGGCAGCTTCAGCTAACAACAGGGCCTGCAGGCCATCACGCAGGGTGGGTAAAATCACTGATTCGCCATTGAGAGCATTAACAAAGGCATGTAGCTCGGCACGATAAGCCAACTCGTAACGTTCTAAGAAGAAGTGCATGGGTTTGGCCGTGATCACACCTTGTTGCGTGGCACTGGTGACCATATGTTCTTTTATATTCTCGGCACACAACAAACCCCGGCT
>JAAERS010000010.1 GCA_024230095.1 Gammaproteobacteria bacterium
CGAAGAGCACGGCAAGTGCATGCTTTCTCGCCGTAATTTCTTGATGTACGGTAGTGCTACCATGGCTGCGGCCAGCACAGTTACCGTTACTTTATTTCCGGGCACCGCTCAAGCTGAGCAGATGAAAGCCCGGGTGGTTGGCTATCCACGTATGTTGATAGCGAAGTTGAGTGAGCTAGCGGATCATAAACCGATCGCTTTCAACTACCCAGATGACGGTCCTAATTCTCAGGCAATGCTTGTGAAGATGGGCAATGTACAAGCGGGTGGTGGCGTTGGCGACGGTCGCGATATTGTGGCTTTTAACTATTTGTGTACCCACCAAGGTGGTTTTTTGACAGGTACCTATAAGGTCACGGGTGAACATCGCACATTAGGGCAGTGTCCACTGCATCTTTCAACTTTCGATTTACGCCGCCATGGCATTATTGTTTCAGGCCAAGCCTATCAGAGCTTGCCTCAAGTGTTGTTGGAAGTGGATGGGGATGATGTCTACGCCGTTGGCATGATGGGTCTGATTTTTGGCCGTAACAGTAACCTGATGAGCGCCTAGGAGGATATTATGAGTACTGATTATTACTTGCCCGAAGACAGCGCGCCTTTACCCCCGAAACATGCCGAGGTGCTAACCACAGCTTGTGACTATTGTATTGTGGCTTGTGGTTACAAGGTTTATCGCTGGCCGATCGGCTCTGGAGACGGTGGTCTCAAAGCGTCTGAAAATGCTTTTGGCATTGACTTCCCCAGTGCTACTTTGCAGTCTTGGGTAGCGCCAGCGCAGCATAACATTGTCATGCATAATGACATGCCTCATAACGTGGTCATTACACCCGATAAGGACACCAAGTATGTTAATACCAATGGTGATTCCTCCATGCGAGGTGGTTTGATAGCGCAAAAATGTTATAACCCCAAAACACCAACTAGGGATAGGCTAACTACTCCGTTGATGCGCATCTTTGGCACTTTGCAGCCCGTCAGCTGGGAAATGGCTTTGGATGTTGCTGCGCAGGTAGGTCGTCATGTTATCGACAAGCATGGGGCGAATGCTTATGGCGTTAAGACTTTTTCGTATCAGTATATAGAAAATACATATGCGATCTCTAAGTACGCCTTGCGCCACGTGAATACTGCTAATTTCACCTTCCATGATACACCTTCGGATGTGACTTCGACTCCGGGTTTCAGGGATGCAGGTTTTGACAACTTTGGTCCTAGTTATGAAGACTGGGGTGGCGCAGATACACTGCTAATATGCGGTACTGATCCGTATGAAACCAAAACGGTTCTTTTCACCCAGCATATTATGCCTGCCATATATCGTGGTATGAAAGCCATCATGTTAAATCCTCGTGAAACCGCGGGCGTCGCCTTTGTGAAGAAGATGGGCGGTTTGCATATTGATTTGCTGCCGGGCACGGATACTTTGGTGGTGGGTGCAATTACCCGACATATTCTGGAGCAAGGCTGGGAAGATACCGAGTGGCTAAAGAAGTGGGTTAACAACAAGTGGGAATCCAATTCCGGCTTTGGCCAAGGAACTCGTAACACACCATGGCAGTGGCGCAGCACTTGGGGCAAGTTCCAAACGGGTGGTTGGGAAGACTACAAGGCGTGGGTCACTTCACAACCTGAATATGAAGCCGAAAAAGCGGCGGAAGTAGCGGGCATTGATGTGGCGAAAATTTATCAGGCTGCACAATGGATGGCAAAGCCCAAAGCCGATGGCAGCCGGGTGAAAACCTCTATTGGTATCGAAAAAGGCTTTTATTGGAGTAACAATACAGCTAATACCAATGCGATATCTTCCTTGGC
>JAAERS010000011.1 GCA_024230095.1 Gammaproteobacteria bacterium
AACTACTGGGCGATTAAACATGCCACAACCTGATATTGAAATCTACGTCAAAGGCCCTACTGCCGAGCAAATTGAAGTGTGGTTAAACACACAATTCGATGGTTTAACTACACGCAGCAACAGCCCCAAACGCCAAGTATATGAGGCTAGCTGGCAGCAACAGACTTTCGAAATCATGGTTTTGATCAAGGTACAAAGCGGTTATACCAGCATCTGGTTTGACCATCCCCACCTACCTTGGCAGAACGACAAGGCTTGCGCACTGGCAGCCCTGCAACATTTGCCCCCACAAGATTTGAGCGTGCGTTGTATCGCATCGGGCTGGCAAGAAGGCGATGCCCCGGACCAATGGCTGCAGATCACAGCCAATCACCAAGAACACATCAATTGGCCCAGCTAAGCCGCCAATACCCCGCTTATTCCCTCCAAACGTACCCATTCGCGGCAAACTGTTAAGCCTGTGCGTCAACCCTTGCGGGTTGGTATTTACAGTCGGGTTAAGTCCTCCTAGTCTAGGCGCCTGTTTTCCTATTCCATAGCCTACGGAAGATACGGCCATGATACTAAAAGGTGTGCTTTTTACACTCGCCTCTGCCATCAGCTTAGGCGTAGTAACCAGCTTTGCACAAATCGCCTATCAAGAGGGCACTCAGCCGCTTACGCTCATCATGGTGCGCTCCTTGGTAGCTGTGCTATTTTTTGTCACCTGGTTCCGTCTCCGCCACATCAGCTTGTTGGTGCCACGCAGTGAGTGGCACCATTTTTGCTTTATCGCTATCGGAATGACACTTATATCCTATGGTTACCTTTATGCTGTAGCTTATATTTCGCCGGGTTTAGCGGCCGCCATCCTGTATACCTTTCCAGTTATCATTCTTGCCGTAGAAGCTTGGC
>JAAERS010000012.1 GCA_024230095.1 Gammaproteobacteria bacterium
CCACTACGGGCTCCTATGTGGGCATTGGTGTAGAAATAGAACCGTCAGGACACCACATTCTGGTCATTACACCCATAGACGGTAGCCCTGCGAAACGCGCCGGCATTCAAGCCGGTGACTGGATCACGCACATCAATGACAAGCATGTTAAAGGCATGGACCAGATGGCCATTAGCGCCTTAATCTCCGGCCCTGCAGGATCAAAAGTCTCCTTGGATGTACTGCGCCAAGGTAAAGAACTCTCCTTCACTATGTTCCGCGATAATATCAACATAGCCAGTGTGCGGAGCGAATTGAAGACTCAAAATATCGGTTACATCCGCATCAGTCAATTTCAAGAACGAACGGCCACAGACCTGTTAGAACATATGCACCGACTGTACCAACAGGGGGCCAAAGCTTGGTTGCTGGATCTGCGCAATAACCCAGGCGGCCTCATTAACAGCGGCGTTGCTGTGGCCGATGCGTTCCTAACCAAGGGCACCATTGTCACAACACAGGGGCGCCTGGAGCGCGGCAATATGATCTATGAAGCCGATCCTAATGACCCCAGCCATAACTTGCCAACCATCGTACTGATCAATCACGGTAGCGCTTCAGCCGCGGAAATAGTCGCCGCCGCCTTGCAAGAAAATCGCCGCGCACAATTAGCCGGGCAAATGAGCTTTGGTAAAGGATCCGTGCAATCGGTGATAAGCCTAGACGACAACCGCAGCATCAAATTGACTACGGCCTATTATTACACTCCCAATGGGCGCAATCTGAATAACGACGGTATCAAACCGGATTATGAGCTTAGTGGCGATGATGCATCACAAGAAAGCCAAGAAATATTGTCACAAGCCATTAAATTACTGCAAAAAAGATTATAATACGGCCATGCGAATTATCCTCAAACTAGTCACCGTTGGTGTAGCCAGCCTATGTGCTCTTGCCTTAAGTGGCTGGCCCAGCATCAGCTTCGCAGAAGAAGAGCCACAACCGGCCATGGTGGTCATCATTGATGATATAGGAGATAACCTTAATAAAGGTTTAGCCGCTGTGCATTTGCCGGGGCCGGTAACCTTAGCCATCATGCCCCACACGCCATTTGGCCCACGTTTGGCCAGTGCCGGTCATCAACTGAACAAAGAAATTATGCTACATGCCCCCATGGAAAACCATGCAGGCAAGCGCCTAGGCCCGGGCGGTCTTACTAGTGACATGGACGAAGCAACCTTCAAGCAAACTTTGCAACTAGGTATTGCTAGCATCCCCCACGTGCAAGGCATCAATAACCACATGGGTAGCGCGCTGACAGAAATGACCCAGCCCATGCTTTGGACCATGCAAGTGGTAGCGGACCAAGGCCTGTTTTTTATCGATAGCCGCACCAGCGCCAATAGCCAAGCATTAAGCTTGGCAAAACAACAACAGGTTGCCAGCCAATCGCGGGACGTATTCTTGGATAACGATCTGGCACCGGAGGCGTTACAAAAGCAATTTAACCAAGCACTAAAAATCGCCAGGCGTCACGGCTCGGTGATATTAATAGGTCACACCTATCCGGCTTCCATTGAGTTCTTGAGTGAGAATTTGCCCAAACTGGACGAAATGGGCATCCGCCTAGTATCGGCGTCAGCCCTGTTATACAACTTACAGGGAGAAAAAACTATTCACATCAAACAACTGGCCACGCATAAACACTGATTGCGTTAGACAAGCATTGCATCGAAACGGCAATAGTCATTCCCGCCGGTCAGGTCACAGACGCATCTCGATGCCCCGGGCGGCCATGTGCTGCTTGGCTTCGGGTATAGAGTACTCGTTAAAGTGAAATATACTCGCCGCTAATACGGCATCGGCCCCACCTTGTAGCACTCCATCAACCAAATGATCTAGGTTGCCAACACCACCGGATGCTATCACGGGCACTTTTACAGCATCGCTAATGGCACGGGTTACGCCCAAGTCATACCCATTTTTGACACCATCTTGGTCCATGCTAGTCAAAAGAATTTCACCCGCACCTAGCTCTGTCATTTTGACCGCCCAAGCTACAGCATCAAGCCCCGTAGGCTTGCGCCCACCGTGAGTAAAAATCTCCCAGCGAGGCTCTTCTCCAGGCTTGCTTACTGACTTGGCATCAATGGCCACCACAATGCACTGGGAACCAAAACGCGAAGCCGCTTGTGCCACAAATTCTGGGTTATACACCGCTGCAGAGTTAATACTCACCTTATCAGCACCGGCATTAAGCATGCGGCGAATATCTTCACAGGTACGAATACCTCCCCCCACAGTCAGGGGTATAAACACTTCACTCGCCATACGTTCAACCGTATGTACCGTAGTATCACGGCCTTCATGGCTGGCTGTAATATCCAGAAAAGTAATTTCATCTGCACCTTGCTCATCGTAACGCCGAGCAACCTCTACTGGGTCGCCAGCATCACGAATATCAACAAACTGCACGCCTTTCACCACGCGCCCATTTTCCACATCTAAACAAGGAATAATTCGTTTTGCCAAACCCATTACAGACTTCCATCCCACTGCACAAAATTCTTCAGCAACTGCAAACCTGCTGTGTGGCTTTTTTCCGGATGGAACTGCACAGCAAATAAGTTAGGCTGCGCCAAGGCAACATCAAAATCCACCCCATAATGGCAACTACCCGCCACCAGGTCACGGTTTTCGGTACGCACATAATAGCTATGCACAAAATAAAAGCGGCTGTTATCGGCGATACCCGACCACAGTGGATGTTTTACTTGCCGCACTTGGTTCCAACCCATATGTGGCACCTTCAAGTGAGCCTCGTTAATACTAGGCTGGTCACCAAAAAACGACACTTCACCGGGCAAGTGCCCAAGGCAATCAACGCCGCCATTTTCCGTAGAGCGCTGCATTAAAGCCTGCATTCCCACGCAAATACCAAGCAGCGGTTTAGTGCCCAGAGTATCGGCAACAATCTTGTCTACACCACAGTTCTGCATCTCACCAATGCAATCGCGAATAGCACCTACACCTGGCAGCACAACACGGTCACTATCAGCGATGACTTGCGGATCATTAGTGACCACTACTTTGGCGTCTGGAGCAACGTGTTCCAAAGCCTTCGAGGCCGAGTGCAAGTTGCCCATACCATAATCAATAACAGCAATGGTATTCATATTGGCTACAGGCTACCTTTAGTGGAGGGCATCATACCCGCCATACGTGGGTCAGCGGTGAGGGCCATACGCAGAGCACGACCCAATGCCTTAAACACGGTTTCGGCTTGATGGTGTGCATTTTTGCCACGCAGGTTATCAATATGCAAAGTCACCTTGGCATGGTTTACAAAGCCGTGGAAAAACTCATCAAACAGATCCACGTCGAAGCTGCCAATTCGGGCTCGACTGTACTGGACGTTATGACTTAAACCGGGGCGACCAGAGAAGTCCAAGACAACACGCGACAAAGCTTCATCTAATGGCACGTAAGCGTGGCCATAGCGGGTCATACCCTTCTTATCACCAGCAGCTTCCGCGACGGCCATACCCAAGGTAATGCCCAAGTCTTCGACCGTGTGATGAGCATCGATATGCAAATCACCAATGGCATTGATGTCCAGATCTATCAAACCATGACGCGCTACTTGTTCTAGCATGTGATCCAAAAATGGTACACCGGTTTCACATTGGAATTCACCAGTGCCATCCAGATTAACGGAGACTTTAATTTGGGTTTCTAGGGTGTTACGTTCCACCGTAGCGGTACGGGCCGTCATGGGCTACTCCTACACAGGGTTTAGTAAGCTATAAGCCCGTGATTATACGGGAATTTCAGCCTTACAGCCATACAAGGTGGCAAGCCCATAAGCGCACGCTGTAGAGGCCAATCCCCTCCTGCCCCCGGCTTAGCAAAGTCATACAGAACGCACCATATATGCCAAGCTTATTCGCACTCCAACATCCCTAACAACTTCGCTATAATAACCCATTTGCAGAACACCCCTAGCCGCCCTATGTCACACACAAAAAGTTCTTTTGCCCCGCA
>JAAERS010000013.1 GCA_024230095.1 Gammaproteobacteria bacterium
TGCTCTCACCCCAGGCCATGGTGGCGTTGGTGGTAACATTACGCAGATTCAAATAGTTGACGATAGTATTAATACGGCGCTGGGATAGGTCGTAGTTGTAAGCGTCAGTTCCACGGCTATCGGCATGGCCCTCAACACTCACTTTGAATAACTTGTTGGCTTGCCGAGCTTTGGCTATGGCTCGTTCTAGCTTTTCTTGCTCGTCAATACGCAAATTATTTTTGTCAAAGTCAAAATAAATATGGGCATCGATGGTTTCTGTAACATAGCTGTAAGTGACAACGTTTGTTGTGGTCGCCTCTTCAGTCGCTTCAACCGTTTCTGTTACAGATGTGGCCGCCGATTCGGTTTTTGGTGCTTCTGGTGTTACTTCTTGTTGTGGCTCAGCGGCTTCAGTAACTTCTGGTTCAGGAGCTGGTTCAGCAGCAGGTTCAGCAGCAGGTTCAGCAACAGGTTCAGCAACAGGTTCAGCAGCAGGTTCAGCAACAGGTTCAGCAGCAGGTTCAGCAACAGGTTCAGCAGCAGGTTCGGCAACAGGTTCGGCAACAGGTTCGGCAACAGGTTCGGCAACAGGTTCGGCAACAGGTTCAGCGTCGGTTTCTGGCTCGGATACCGGTTCGGCTACCGCTGCCGTGGCGGTGATATAACATGGGGGTTCACCCAGTACCACAAATGAGCCATTACGTATGCAGTTGCCATTGCTACTGACTACGGGTTCGCCATTGCTAGAGAACACATATGCTGCCTTAGCTAAAGGGTGTAAGGTTTGCTCGGCATATAGGCTGCTACTGCTTATAAGCAGTAAAGCGAGGGTAAGTTGACGTTGCATTATCATCTCCGCTGGTTAATTCTTGGATTCGATTTATTGTAGCTTAACCTTTCTTGGGTAAAGATGAAAATATAATGGACATTGCTGGAGTTATCATTGAGAGCTTTGGCTGGTAAACTGCCAGAGGTGGACTGGATTTAGCTATGTACAGGTTGTTTAGCTAATCTGAGGGTTAGCATGGACAAAAGGTCCCAGACATTTTCGTGGCTGGCACCTTTGCTGCTTTGGTCGATACGCAAACACAAATCCAGCATGGCTTGTACGCTATTGGCGGAATGACTGCTGGCGGCCTGGCGCATGATGCTCACACGTTTTTTAGGCCAGATGCGCGCCTGATCTAGGCCGGCTTGTATACCGCCATGGTGGCTGATAATTTTATTGATAAGGCGTATCTCACGGGTGAATACCCATAAGATGGCCAAGGGCTCACTGCCTTCTTCACGCAGTCCATGCAGGATGGTCAAAGCCCGTTGAGGATTTTGATTGAGGGCTTCGTCAAGTAATTGAAAGCTGCTGTAACGTGCATGGCCACCAACATTGTCGGCTACTTCATCAACGCTGATGGATGTATGGGCTGTGCGTAGTGTGAACTTTTCTAGCTCTTGGGCCGTGGCTAATAAGTTGCCTTCGGTGCGCTGGGCCAATAGTTGGGCGGCGTCGGCATCAATTTGCAAGCCAAGTTTGTTGGCTCTCTGATTGATCCAGCGGGGCATTTCGGCAATTTCTAAGGGATATACCGGTACGGTGACGCCGTTTTTTTCAAAGGCTTTGTACCATTTGCTTTTTTGTCCAGCGGCGTCGATTTTGCCGGCAACTACGAGTACTAAATTATCTGGGTTAGGGTTTTCGGCGAGCGCCAATAGGCTGCTGCCGCCTTCTTTGCCAGGCTTGCCAGTTGGGATACGAATTTCAATGATTTTGCGGCTGGCAAATAACGACATGGCTTGGTCCGCGGCGGATATTTGTTGCCAGTCAAAGCGGCCTTCTACGTGAAATAGGTCTCGGTCGAGGAAGTCCTGACCCTTGGCCGCTGCCCGTACCTCATCACCGAGTTCCTGCAGCAGCAGGGGCTCGTCTCCATGAATCAAATAACACGGCGCCAGGTGTTGGAGGTTTTGTGTTATTTGTTCAGGGCGAATGCGCATGTGGCGGCCTGTTTAAGGTTGACGGCTAAGAACACGGATTGCCTGCTGTGCCAAAGCTTGGTATAGGTCTTGCCATGCTTTAGCGACGATGCGATCGTTGGTTGAACCTGCATTTGAGTCGCTGTTCAATGCTACTTGTCGGTATTCTTGCAGTTGAAAGCTTTGGCTGTCATCACCGCTGCCGATGAGCATCTGCGTACTGATTTGGTAGCGCCAATCTGTGGCATCGCCATTAGTATCATATATGATCGCTTGGCGCTGGGTTTTGGTATTGGTAAAGCGCAGGCTGCTGGTATTAAGAGCTGGTGATTCGGCTTCTAAAGTGGCCACAGACTCTGTCACAGTGACCTCAACTTGAGCTTTGGCTAAGGCCGCCGCTGTCGCTTTGGCTAAGGCTTGGTTGTCGGCATACAAGTTAATGCTAGCAGGCAGGTTGGTGTGCTCTTGGCTGCCCCGTAGTTGGTAACCGCATGCGCCCAGAGCCAAACTCAAGGTCATCACTAACAGGGCTGTTGGTAGTTTTTTGAGCAGGTTGCTTGGGTGCATGGGTTATCTCCTTTTAGGCATGATTAGCTAACAACAATGTTGACTAGTTTGCCAGGTACTACAATAATTTTGCGCACGGTTTTGTCAGCCATAAAACGCTGAACGTTGTCATCGGCTAGGGCGAGGTGCTGAACCGTATCGCGGTCGGCATTGGCGTTGACGCTAATTTTGCCGCGCAGCTTGCCGTTGACTTGAATGACCATATCAATGCTAGATTTGACGAGTGCACTTTCATCAACTTGTGGCCATTGCGCAACCAACACGTCGTCTTGCCCTGCAATCTGTTGCCACAGTTCGTGGCACAGGTGTGGCGTGATGGGTGACATCAACAATACCGCCGTGCAAATGGCCTCATGGGCCACGGCAATGCCTTGCTCCGAGTCATCATTAAAGCGGTTGATGGCATTGCTGAGTTCCATAATAGCGGCGATCGCCGTATTAAAGGTGTTGCGGCGTTCAATGTCGTCGGTTACCTTGGCGATGGTCTCATGGGTTTTGCGTCGCAAATCCTGCTGCTCGCTGGTGAGTGACGACTTATTAATGGCGGCGACATGTGTGGCGTTTTGCAGGTGTTGGTATACCTGCTTCCAAAAACGCTTGATAAAGCGTTGGGCACCGTCAAGGCCGGCATCAGACCACTCTAGTGATTGCTCTGGAGGGGCTGCAAACATGATAAATAGACGCACGGTGTCAGCACCGTATTGGTCAATCATGGCTTGTGGGTCGATACCATTGTTCTTGGACTTGGACATCTTGCCCATGCCATCGTACAACACGGGCGACCCGTCTATTTTGCTAGTGGCACCGGTAATGCGGCCTTTGTCGCCACGCGTTGGTTCGACATCTAAGGGTGAAATCCAATTCTGGCCACCTTTTTCGTCTTCCTGATAATAGGTGTCTGCCAATACCATGCCTTGGCACAGTAGGTTTTTGAATGGCTCGTCAGAATTAACCAGTCCCAAATCACGCATTAACTTATGAAAGAAGCGAGAGTACAGAAGGTGTAAAATAGCGTGCTCAATACCGCCCACATAGTAGTCTACAGGGGCCCAATAATTGGCTGAATCGGCTTTTAACATGGACTCGTCTTGGCCTGTGCTAGTAAAGCGGGCATAGTACCAAGAAGACTCCATAAAGGTGTCAAAGGTATCGGTTTCACGTTCTGCCGCGCCGCCGCATTTGGGGCAGCTGGTATTGATGAAGGAAGCCATTTTTTTAATGGGGGAGCCACTGCCATCAAATTCAACATCGGTTGGTAACAACACGGGCAGTTGCTCTTCGGGTACTGGCACCGAACCACACTTGTCGCAGTTGATGACAGGAATGGGAGCGCCCCAGTAACGTTGGCGTGAAACACCCCAGTCGCGCAGGCGATAATTGGTGGTGACACGGCCTTTGCCCTGGCTTTCTAGTTCGGCAGCAATGGTATCAAAGGCGACTTGGAAGTCCATGTCGTTAAAGGCACCTGAATTGATCAACAGCCCTTTTTCGATATAGGCTTGTTGGCCTATATCAACCACACTATCATCAGCCGAGCGGATTACCTGTTTGATAGGTAGTGCGTATTTGGTGGCAAATTCCCAGTCACGCTGGTCATGGCCTGGCACACACATCACAGCGCCCGAACCATAGTCCATGAGGACAAAGTTGGCGGCCCATACAGGGACTTTTTTACCGGTGAGTGGGTGGATGGCGGTATAGCCTGTATCGATGCCCAGCTTCTCCATAGTGGCCATATCGGCTTCGGCCACTTTCATGTTCTTGCACTGATCGATAAAGTTGGCAATTTCAGGGTTGTTATGGGCCGCTTTCAATGCCAGTGGATGCTGCGCAGCCACAGCCACATAGGTGATGCCCATGATGGTGTCGGGGCGGGTGGTGTAAACATCTAAGGGGCCATAATCATTCACCTGCAAGGCAAACTCAATGCCTTGGCTGCGGCCAATCCAGTTGCGCTGCATGGTGCGCACTTGTTCTGGCCAGCCATCTAGTTGATCTAGATCGTCAAGTAGTTGATCGGCATAGTCGGTGATTTTCAGAAACCATTGGGGGATTTCTTTGCGCTCGACCAGAGCCCCTGAACGCCAGCCTCGGCCATCGATAACCTGCTCGTTAGCCAGTACAGTTTGATCAACCGGATCCCAGTTAACAACAGCATTTTTCTTATACACCAAACCCTTGTCCATGAGTTTAGTGAAGAACCATTGTTCCCAGCGGTAGTATTCGGGGTCGCAGGTAGCTAGTTCACGATCCCAGTCATAACCAAAGCCCATGCGCTTTAGTTGATCGCGCATGTAGTTAATGTTTTCGTAGGTCCACTTCGCTGGGGCTACCTTGTTTTTCATGGCGGCATTTTCGGCGGGCAAACCAAATGCATCCCAACCCATGGGTTGTAATACGTTTTTGCCACGCATGCGCTGGAAGCGGGAGATGACATCACCAATGGAATAGTTGCGCACGTGGCCCATATGGAGGCGGCCACTTGGGTAAGGAAACATAGACAGGCAGTAGAATTTCTCTTGCTCTGGGTTGTCTTGTACCTTAAAACTGTCGTTGTTTAGCCAGAATTTTTGGACTGCTGGTTCGATATCTTGGGCGGAATAGTTTTCGTTCATTGGTGGTGTATTCGTAAGCCGTAAGTGGGCGTTTAGATCAAAGGTTATATAAGTGCTTGTACAACGGGTTGTAAGTATCAGCTGTTTAGGCGCGTATAATACAACACAATGGCACTAATAAGTAGATTTGCGGGCCAGCTATTCGGCTATTTAAGCGTCTTCACTAAGGGCCTGTTTGATCTTTGTTAACAGCGCCTGAATATCACCGTGGCAGGATGCCAGTTGCGCGCTATTGATAATGATCTGGTATTGGCCATCTTTGGCCGTTACCACACAAGGTGTTTTGCCTGCCGTGATGGTCGCTAACTCTGCTGGTTGTTCGTTGAGATGAATCGCTTTAAGGTTGCCCCATTTGCGCATTTCGGTGCGCCATTCGCTCTTGCCTAATGGGTGCCAACCGTGGGTAATATCGCAAAGGCTGCAGTGTGTGGTGCCCGTAAGCTTGCCAGCTATATATTTTAACTCGCCAACCAGACCACCGTCAGCATGATAAACGCCAATAACTTCCATCATAGAATGTCTTTCTTTAAGCAACTAAGTTGATGAATTTAACATATTTTTTGGTTGTAATGTTAACCTAATACGTATACAATGCGCCCCGCATGACCAAGCAGGTCTGCACCTTATAGCGCGCCCGTAGCTCAGCTGGATAGAGTACCTGGCTACGAACCAGGCGGTCACACGTTCGAATCGTGTCGGGCGCGCCATCTTCTTCTCATATGTTTCAATACGTTATACGGCTATTCTGCTGTAGATCTCCTCTTCATTGATATGATTGTCGGATTATTACCGAACTTAGATCTATCAACCCTATTTTTTGAAATATAAAATAATGGTTAATGAACTCGCAGTGCCTTACTGGTTAATGAAGTGGATGTGGCGGTCACGCCGACGGTGATGGTTAACAAATGGGTGAAAGGTCATAAGCTGTAATAGTAATTCTTCCATCTGGGACGCATACCATGACTTAGGTAAGCATTTAACTAATTGATAGGGTCATTAGCCATTTGGAGCATAGTCAATGTGGGTTGGGGTTGCTAGACTCAGCGGACTGTACTGGATGGATTATATGGACGTGTATCAACTTCTGGTGGTCGATGACCACCCCATGTTAAGAGAAGCCTTGGTTGTTTCATTAGAGAATCATTTCTCGGGTGTGCAAGTAGTGCAGGCCCAAAGCTTAGGCGAGTGCCTCCATTTGTTTGATACTGGTTTTGATCCTGATCTGGTGCTTCTGGATTTGAATTTGGGCGATCACCAGGGGGCTTCTGGGGTTGATAAATTGCGTGCGAAGGCGCCTGATACCCCCATTCTTGTTATTTCCGCAGAGAAAGAAACGCAAATCATCTTGCAGTGTCTGTCACTGGGAGCCGCCGGTTTTGTGCTCAAGTCACAACCCAAGGAAACGCTATTGAAAGCGGTAGAATTGGTGCTGGCGGGGCAAGTCTACTTTCCACAGATCAACCAAGCCTCGAACACCAATCAAGGTGACAGCGTCATCAATATGGCGTTGCTAGAGCAACTTACCAAAAAGCAACTTGAAGTTTTGCAATTATTGGCAGAGGGCAAAGCCAATAAAGAGATTTGCCGGCAACTTAATGTGGCAGAAACCACAGTCAAGACCCATGTTTCCGAAATACTTCGCAAGCTAAACGTAAGGAATCGTACCCAAGCCGCCTTGGCGTTGGATAAAGTGCAGTTAGCCGCCTTATTGCATGCTAAATTGTGATGAGGTTGGCCATGGCCTGCCTTAACCGTGCTGGGCGAATCGGTTTATTGATCAACTCGTAACCGGCGCGGCGAATATTTTGCACATCCACCTGCTCATTACTAGCAGTAATAAAGAGTACTGGCGGCATGTCGGTATATCGTTCTAGTACCTGCACCCCCGTCTCACTGTCGTCCAAATGGTAGTCCATTAAAATCAAATCGGCTGTTCGCAATTGTTGCGCCGATAGGTCTTTGGTTTTCGTGTAACTGCTAGTTTCTGCGCCCCACGAATTTAGTAGCGTTTGCAGTGCCCGGCAAACGCTAGCATTGTTATCAACAATGATAATTTTGTGTTGGAAGGGTAATGTGCCGCTAGCGATGGGCTGCTTGCTGGCTGCCAATTTTGCCTTAGTCAATTTGATTTGAAAGCAGGAACCTTCGCCCGGTTGGCTTGTATAAGACAGTTCGTGGTCCAGTTGATGGCATAAATATTCTACATTGGCTAAGCCTAAGCCAAGTCCGTCTGTATTCGTGTGGTTGTCAGCTTTGTGAAAGGGTTGGAACAAACTTTTTGCCTGTTGTTCACTAAAACCA
>JAAERS010000014.1 GCA_024230095.1 Gammaproteobacteria bacterium
AACGACTTCACGTTTGGTGGAAACAACAATTTTGACTTTGCTGGTATTGGACCAGACGACCTTGGTATTTCACCAAACCTTGATGCAGGTCTGACGCTGGGTGACACTTTCTTAACTGAACCCGGTACAGGAATGGATAATCCATATAACCCAACAGTCAATGATAATCCGTACCCGTTTATTCCTGAAGGCATTGATACCAGTCAGATGACGCCAGAACAATTGGCCGGGCTCAATAGTTTTTACGAGGCTGGCGGCCTTGGCAATTTGAGCGGTATTAACATAGGCGGCATTCCCGGTTATACCGGAGGCACCATTGGCGGCGGTTCTTACACCCCCGGCAGCGGCACAGGTGACGGTAACTACACTGTAACGCCTGTAGGTGCTGTAGGAGACTTGACGCCGCAATCCTATACCGGTCCTATGAACGTAAGGTCAGCAAGCACCTTTGGACTTACCGGTGCGCAACCTACTGTCCCTGCAAATAGCAGAAACCCTTTCCAAAGACCTGAATCGCAAGAAGGTATTGGATCGTTGGCTGGCGGAGGTTAATTATGATAGAAAAACTTATAGGACCAGTTACAGGCCTTCTTGATAAATTCGTCGAAGACAAAGACCAAAAGGCAAAGTTGGCCCACGAAATTAGTACCATGGCCGAAAAGCATGGGCAGGAGATTGCCCTTGCACAAATCGCACTAAACACCGCAGACGCAAAAGGGAACTTCTTTCAATCTTCTTGGAGGCCCTTATGTGGACATGTATGCGTTCTTGGTTTAGCCGTAAATTTCTTAATATCACCCATAGCAGCCGGGTTCGGAGTAACCGTACCGCAAGCCGACATGAGCGTGATGATGCCTGTCTTGATGGGTATGTTGGGTCTGGGCGGTCTCAGATCATTCGAGAAGACGAAAGGCGTAGCAAAATGAGCTTCAAATTATCACAACGCAGCCTAGATAAACTAGACGGCGTACATCCAAAGCTACAGCAGGTTGT
>JAAERS010000015.1 GCA_024230095.1 Gammaproteobacteria bacterium
CCATGTATGTGACCGTGCCGCGCGGCCAAGCCAAAAACTTACAGGCCAGTATAGAAATCAATCCAGAGATTGAGGCTCCAGTAGTGGCCCAACAAACACTGGGCAGTTTGCAGGTTTCCTTGGATGGTGAAATCATAGCCCAACAAGCGTTGGTAGCCGAGAGTGCCATTGCAGATGGCGGCTTCATTAAGAGCACGACAGACGGTGTGGTGAAGTTCTTTCAGGGAGTGCTAGATTGATGACCACCACTTCAAAGGCAGAACAAGCTCCCAAAATTGAATTTCCCTGCGACAACTACAGCATGAAGGTTGTGGGGCGAAAAACGGCGGATTACAGTGATTGGGTGATAGCTTGTGTGCAAAATTTGGCGCCTGATTTACAGGCCCATGAAGTACAGGTGGTAGATAGCCGTAACGGTAACTTCCAATCAGTACGATTGGCCATTTGTGCACAAAGTGAAGCCCAATTAAAGAAAATCCATGACGTCTTAATGGCCAGTGGCAAGGTACAAATGGTTATCTAAGTATGCCTAGTACGTTGTGTGTCAGGCACTTGGGTTTGCAACCTTATGTACCTTGTTTGCAAACCATGCGAGACTTCACTGATAACCGCGATAAGGACAGCTGTGATGAAATTTGGCTGTTGCAGCACGAGCCGGTGTTTACTCAGGGACAAGCCGGTAAAGCTGAGCATGTTTTAGAGGCAACACAGGTGCCGGTGGTGCAAACTGATCGCGGCGGGCAAGTAACCTATCATGGTCCTGGGCAACTAATCGCTTACCTGTTATTGGACTTAAAGCGCCTTGGTATAGGCGTTCGGCAGTTAGTGACGGTGATGGAGCAGGCGTTGCAAAGCACCTTAGCCCATTGGGATGTTCAGGCCTATGCCAAACCCGATGCGCCAGGTGTGTATGTTGATGACGCCAAAATAGCCTCCCTAGGCCTTCGAGTGCGAAGAGGGTGCAGCTTCCACGGTCTAGCACTGAATGTGGCTATGGACTTACGTCCCTTTTTGGCGATTAATCCATGCGGTTATCCGGGTTTAAATATGATTCAGTTGGCCGACTTGCAAGCCAACGTTACTGTGGATGAAGTGTCGCAGCAGTTGCTGTCTAATTTGATACAGCAGCTGGGTTATAGCGAGGTGAAGACCTTGCATACAAGCTGGCAAGCCTCACAAGCCTAGAATATAAAGGTTAATTAATTATCATGACAAAATCCTACAAAGCTGAAACTGGTGTGAAACTACGGGGTGCCGATAAGGTGGCACGTATTCCGGTCAAGGTTATTCCTACGGAGACCATGCCGCGCAAGCCGGAGTGGTTGCGTATTAAAGTGCCTTCTTCGCCTGAGATTTCACGCATAAAAAACAAGTTACGTGAACACAAGTTGGCGTCGGTATGCGAAGA
>JAAERS010000016.1 GCA_024230095.1 Gammaproteobacteria bacterium
AGAGCTGATGTAGTGCGCAAGAAAGGGTCGCAGAGCAGGGGTTTGTGAACCTGTTGCGCCAATGGATAGAAAAGTGAGGCCAATAGCCAATGGCCATCGTCACAGGTCTGTCAGTTTGCTAGAGATGCCTTTATTCTCCTTTTTAAACTATCTATAGTGAAGCCTGATAGGCAATTCCCTCTGCAGGCAGTGTTTTTCTATCCAGACGAACCAAGCTACCATCGAGGCTCAGGCGACCTTCGCAAAACCACTTGACAGCAATGGGATAAATAATATGCTCTTGCTGTAATACACGACTGGCTAATTGGTCTGGGTTATCGTCTTTTTTCACATCGACAATAGCTTGTATGACAAGGGGACCGCCATCTAGTTCACTGGTAACAAAATGGACACTGGCACCGTGTTGTGCAACACCAGCCTCGATCGCTCTGGCATGGGTATTGGTGCCCTTGAACTTAGGCAGCAATGAAGGGTGGATGTTGAGCATACGTCCAGCATAATGATTGGTAAAATGTGGCGTAAAAATACGCATGAAACCAGCCAATATGACAAGTTGTGGTTGCTCAGCATCAATGTGCCGCATAAGTTCTCGGTCAAAGCTCTCGCGACTATCGTAATCACGATGGTCAATAACCGCCGTTTCAATGCCAGCGGTTGCTGCCCTTTGTAAGCCTTTGGCGTCAGGATTGTTACTGATTATTAGGTTGATGGAGGCATCAATAGTACCCGCACCTACTTGATCTATAATGGCTTGCAAATTGCTGCCGCCACCGGATATCAGCACTACTATTTTTGGCTTATCTTGGTTGTTAGACGTATCCATGGTTTGTTGGCCTTAAGCCAAAGTGACCTGTTCTTGACCCTCTTGGCGGCTGTTGATGTGGCCAAGAACCCATGGATGTTCACCTTGTTCTTGCAGGCAATTCATAGTTTGTTGAGCTGACTCAGCGGGTACTACAATGACCATGCCTACGCCACAATTGAATGTGCGGTGCATTTCGACTTCATCAACCCCACCGGCTTCTTGCAGCCAGTCAAAGACAGCAGCACGTTGCCACGAAGACATGTCGATGCTAGCGGCACAAGTTTCTGGCATGACACGCGGCAAATTTTCCAGTAAACCACCACCAGTAATATGGGACAAAGCATGCACTGGAACTTGTTTAAACAAATTCAATAGGGCTTTGACATAGATGCGTGTTGGTTGCATGAGGGCTTCACCCAAGGTGCTTTCGCCCATAGGTTGATTAAGATCGGCGCCGGATACCTCAATGATTTTGCGAATTAATGAATAACCATTGGAGTGGGGGCCAGAAGACGGTAGGCCAATGAGTACATCTGTAGGGCCTACTTTGCTACCATCAATGATGTCAGCTTTTTCAACGATGCCAACACAGAAACCGGCAAGATCATAATCCTCTCCATCATACATGCCTGGCATTTCGGCGGTTTCCCCTCCTACTAGGGAAGCGCCAGCCTGTTCACAGCCAATGCCAATACCGTCAACCACGCGGGCTGCTATGTCAACATCCAGTTTGCCTGTGGCGTAGTAATCCAAGAAAAAAAGCGGCTCGGCACCGGCAACAATGAGATCGTTAACACACATAGCCACTAAATCAATGCCAATAAAATCATGACGATTGAGGTCCATGGCTAACTTTAATTTGGTGCCGACACCATCTGTGCCAGATACTAGAACGGGTTGCTGGTATCCGCTAGGCAACTCAAACAGTGCGCCAAAACCACCTAGGCCAGCCATTACCTCAGGACGTCGAGTGCGCTTGGCGACCCCTTTAATGCGATCGATAAGTTCGTTACCAGCATCGATATCGACACCTGCATCTTTATAGCTTAGGGAAACAGGGGAGTTATTTTCGCTCATGGATGGTGTCCGTGTTGGAATGATAAGGTTAGGATGTGTCAAAAATAGAGACCGAATTTTACCATTTTTAGGGCTCTTCAAACAATCAGTTGACCCTTAGAAAATACAATTAGTTTGCTATATATGGTGTATTTTTTAGCTATCAAAGTGGCCATATCTGAAGCATTTGACTATAGTGACGATCTGGAGAGGTGATTTGCGCTTAACATCTCGTTTTACGTCGTTATTTTTTTGCGGATTCCGTTCATGCCCACCCTTATTAAGCCTACTGCCTGCCAATTGAAGACAATTGTTATTGTCCTGTGGCTGGCATTTACTATGGCTTCTAGCCCGTTGTCTGCTGCTGAGCTTTATACGGCGACAATTCCTTTGGTGGAAGATAGTGAAGCGGGGCTTCAGCAGGCTAAGACGCAAGCCATGGCCTTGATGATTACTCGTCTTACTGGGCAAGCTGCAAGTCTAAATTCAAAACAGGTGCAAGTTGCTCTTAAGGAACCAGACTCTTATATTAGTCAAATTTCCAGAGAAACTGATTCGCTGACACAGCAAGTGATGCTTAAGTTCGGTTTTGATAAAGTGCCGGTACAACAATTATTAGACCGTTCCCAATTACCCATCTGGGCATCTGGCAGGGCCAATGTTCTGGTTTGGTTAGTGATTGAACAACAAGGAATCCAGGAAATAATCGCCGATGGTTACGAGCCCATTGGTGATCAATTACTAGACGAGGCCGCGCAAAGAGGGCTGCCGATTATTTTACCATTGATGGATCTAACAGATCAGCTGGTTATCGGTCCAGGGGATGTTTGGGGAGATTTTCAAGCGCCTATAAAAACAGCCTCGCAACGCTATCAGCCTCACGGCATGTTGCTAGGGCGAATCTTTAGAAATTCAGATGAGTTATGGCAAGGGCAAGGTCGAATCACGCTTTCGGAAAAAAATATCGAATGGAAGTTAGCTGCCCAAAGCCAAGCGCAATTAATGACTATTATTGTTGAAAATCTAGGTCAAGAATTAGGTCAGCGCTTCGCGCTAATCACCGATGTTAATGGCCCAAAACAATCCCTATTACATGTGAGTGGTGTGAAAAACATTGCCGCTTATGCACAACTGCAGCGTGCTTTGCTTGAAGTAGCCAATATCAGTGATGTGGCACTAGAGAGTTTGCACGCAGAGCAATTACTAATTTCTGTATTTCATCAGGGCAGTGTTGAAAATTTATTAATCAGTTTAGGTTTACAATCACAATTATATTTACTTGACGACCAAGTACAGACACCCTACAGTGCCTCTAATCCCATTTTGGCTTACTACCAATGGCGCTAAACCTCATGAATGGAGATTTCCATGACCCAATCGCAAACTTGGTTATTCCTTATTTTGACACTGTTAATAGGCTTGATGGTGTACCTTTTGCAACCTATTTTAGGCCCCTTTTTGTTAGGCATTGGCATTGCTTACATGGCGGATCCATTTGCGGATAGGTTAGAGGCTAGGGGCCATAGCCGAACTTTGGCAGTTGTGTTGGTGTTTTTAGCTTTTGCGTTGGTATTGGTAATGGCTCTGCTGGTTTTTCTGCCTATGTTTTTTAAACAAGCTCAGTCTTTGGTGATGTTAATACCCGATGTTCAATCTTGGCTCAATACAGTGATGTTGCCATACTTGCAAACACGTTTGGATATAGATTTACAAAGTTTAGAATTGGATTTATTGGTTCGTACATTGACTGCTGAGTGGCAGCAAGCTGGTGGCATGGCTTCTCAGGCAATAAATTATGTCACCACATCAACCATGGGATTACTTGGTTTTGTGGCTTCAATGTTTTTGGTCCCCGTGGTTAGTTTTTATCTGCTACGTGATTTTGATTTGTTGATGACTCGCATACGCGAAATTCTGCCACGTAATATTGAGCCCAAAATATGTTTATGGGCTAGCGAATGTGATGAGGTGTTGGGAGCCTTTGTGCGTGGACAATTAATCGTCATGTTGGCTCTGGGGTTAATCTACGGCATAGGTTTGTCATTTGTCGGCCTTGAATATGCCATGTTAATCGGCTTAATCGGCGGCTTGGCCAGTATTGTGCCCTACCTAGGTTTTGCGGTCGGCTTTTTGGCAGCTATTATTGTGGCGTTATTTCAGTTTGATTCCTATTTGGTGCTGTTGGCCGTGACCAGTGTGTTCGTTGTTGGTCAGGCTTTAGAAAGTATGCTACTGACACCTTTGCTAATCGGTGATCGTATTGGTCTTCATCCCGTAGCCGTGATCTTTGCGGTAATGGCGGGTGGACAGTTATTTGGCTTTACTGGCATGTTGTTGGCGTTACCCCTTGCCGCTGTAATTATGGTATTGTTGCGCCACTTGCATGAAGGTTATAAAAACAGTTCTCTTTATGAGCAGTGAAATTGAGCTACCCATGAATCAATTAGCAACTGATCCCCTTGATCAGCAGTTAACTTTAAATATGCGTCTGCCCAGTTATGCGAACTGGCAGAACTTTGATTTTGTCGCTAACCCAGAAATATTCATGACGCTGCAAAATTTTGTGCAAGCACCTACTTCCCAGGTGCTATTGCTGCAAGGCAGTACTGGAACGGGTAAAACTCATTTACTTCAGGCGACGGCTCAAACTGTCATTGATGATAATCGCCGAGGAGCTTATTTTGCCGCTTCCGAATTACTGGCAATGGGCGTTAGTATGGGAGCCGAACTGCTGCGTGGACTTGAACAGTATGAGCTACTTTGCATCGATGATATTGATTTACTGTGTCATGATAACGATTGGTGTGAAGCCTTGTTTCACCTTTATAACACGAACCAACAATTAGGCCATCTGTTGCTTTTTAGTAGTGCGAAAACGGCACACAATATGACTTGTGTACTGGCTGATTTGCAGTCTCGCCTCCAACTTGCGCTGATGTTCTCTTTACAAGAATTAGATGAAACTCAGCAAATGCAACAACTTCTTGTGCGAGCCCATCAGCTAGGCTTAAGTATGAGCACCGAAGTGGCGCAGTATATATGTTTACATAGTGAGCGTAATATGGGATCTATCATGGCGGCACTGCAAGTCTTGGATGCGGCTTCCTGGCAGGCAAAACGCAAACTCACTATACCCTTTGTTAAACAATTTATGCATTGGTAAGGATACAGGCAAAAGACACTATGGACGTATTTTTTAAAGGTTTGGTTTTGTTTTTGATTCTCCACCTCTCAGCCTGCTCTAGTGTGCCCCCGCAGGCACAAATTGAGCCCGCTGCTGAGGATCCTTGGCACAACGTCAACCGTAAGGTTTATGCATTTAATAAGGTCATTGACAATGCCGTACTGTCGCCAGCTAGCCTTGCTTACGCTGCGGTTACGCCTGATCCAGTAGAACAGGGTGTGGAAAACTTTTTTAATAATCTTTCTGAAATAGGCAATTTCGCTAATCATCTGCTACAAGGAAAGTCGGCACAAGCGATCAATGATGCCGGCCGATTGGTAGTTAATTCGACGGTAGGTGTTTATGGTCTATTTGATGTGGCGGCGTATTTTGGCATGTATTCACAGGCCGAAGATTTTGGCCAAACTCTGGGGTACTGGGGGGTAGAGTCTGGACCGTATGTGGTACTACCATTGTTAGGACCCAGTAATCTGCGTGATAGTGTAAGTTTGGCGGTAGACAATAAATTGGACCCACTAGCAAGTTATCAACCTGCAGATCATCGCGCTGCATTGCAGGCTCTAAAGTTGCTAGATACTCGTTATCAGTTACAAGATGTTCAACAACTGATGATAGGGGATGAATACACATTTGTTCGTGAGGCCTACCTGGCTAGGCGTGCTATGCAAATTCGTGATGGCGCTCCAGCGACTCATGGTGATGAAGGTTTTGACGAAGTAGATGAATTTAATTAGAAAAACATAGCCTATGGGCCCTCGTAGATTGTGCGACGAAAGTCGCTCTTGTATATGTTGGCTGATAGGCCTAAGGTAAATAGTATTGATGACTTATTTTGTTTATGGAGTCATGTATGGAATCTGACTTTAGTCAGCTTCTCTTGATCGCTGATGAGCGACATGTCGCACAGCAAATGGCTGCTCATTACGATCACTTAGAGTATCAGGTAAAAGTGGCAGAATCGCCCATGCATGCGTTGCACTTGCTCACTGATTGCCCGATTCATTTGATTCTGTTTTTTTATGATGGCAAGGTGCCCACCCACACGGCATTGTTGCAGGATATTATTGACAAATCAGAAGAGATTCCCTTGGTAGTGATCACCCATGTGGTCACGGCTCTAGACGTAACAACCTTACTAAGATTAGGCGCCACGGCCGTGTTTAGTTTGCCCCTAGATAGCCAGACAGAACTAGATCAGTGTGTCGCCCGGCATGTGCGTCATGCAAAATTGTTTTTGGATAATCTTCGTTATCGACAGCAATTAGAACAAGCCAACTTACAGCTCAATGAGTCTTTAGCCGAACTGGAAAGAGATCAGCAGGCCGGGCGCTTAATGCAACAAAGTTTAATGCCCGCTGAGCGAACCCAGCTTGATGGGCTTTTAATAAAACGCCATATGCAGTCGTCTCTCTATCTAAGTGGCGATTTTGTTGATCATGTCAGCTTGCCAGATGGGCGTGTGTTGTTTTATTTGGCTGATGTATCTGGGCACGGCGCATCTTCAGCTATTCTCACTATCTTATTGAAATTTTTGACTCGCCGAATACTCTCAGATGAGCATGTAGAAGGCGCTGCAGTTATAGCTATTGACGGTATTATGGCTCGACTAAATCAAGAAATTTTAGATTCTGATGTGGATAAGCATTTGACGATGTTTATGGGTGTGATTAGTAGCGATCGCCGGAGTTTAAGCTACTGTGTTGGTGGCCATTATCCTATGCCTGTTCTTTATCAGAAATCCACTTTAGAGTATCTGCCTGGGCTTGGTTCAGGTTTTCCATTGGGTTTGTTTGAAGGTGCTGAGTATCAACAGTACCAGCTTTCCTTGGCGGCTGAATTTGATTTATTACTTTGCTCTGACGGTGTCCTAGAAGTATTGCCGAATGGCAGTGAGGTTGACCAGCAGACTTTGTTTTTAGATCTTTTACGGTCACATGGGTGTAATATTTCAGGCTTAATTTCAGGTTTACAGCTGGACAAATGCCAGCATGTGCCTGATGATATAGCTGTATTAAGCATAGCAGGTAGTGGTAATGGCTGAAGGCCGAATTCTTGTGGCAGAACAAGATGGTGTGCACGTTCTCAAGTTTCTGGGTGACGTTAGGCTGAACTTGTGCCCATCCTTGGATCTCTATTTAGATAACGCGATGCATAGTAGTCATTTTCGCAATGTATTAATCGACCTAACGGAAACGCAAGGCATAGATTCTACATCTTTGGGCATCTTGGCTAAACTTGCCGTGCGTATGCGAAAACAAATGTCTGGGGTGCCAACCCTCGTCTCCATCAATAATAACATCACGCGTATTTTGTTAAGCATGGGCTTTGATAAAGTATTCGCCTTGGTAAATAAGTTGGATGCCAATCTTGATCCTTGTGAGCAACTGATAAATACCAATTGTACAGAGCAAGAAATGCAAGAAAAAGTGTTGGAGGCGCATAGAACCTTGATGGCCCTGAACGAAAAAAACCAACAAGAATTCAAAAGCCTCGTTGATGTATTAGAAAGTCAATGTCAGCTATAGGATTTGATCTTTAATTTACACTCTGTCTGCATAAGCAACTAACCAACCGCCAATGCTGGCAGTTGGTGGGTTAGGCGTCTCTATTTAGCTTGCCAGCATGGCTTCAAGCTTCTCTTGGTCTCGGGTGAAATTACGAATTCCTTCTGCCAATTTTTCGGTCGCCATGGCATCCTCGTTATGCAGCCAGCGAAAAGCCCCCTCATCAAGGTCCAATTTTGCTTCATTGCAGATTACTTGCTGGGCATTTAACACTTGCGGTAAATGGCCCTCATCGGCGGCTAATTGTTGCATCAAGTCAGGACTGATAGTGAGTCGGTCACAGCCGGCTAACTGCTCAATTTCTCCTGTATTGCGGAAACTGGCCCCCATAACGATAGTTTTATAATCATAGTGTTTGTAGAAGTTAAAGATGCGTGTTACGGACAATACGCCAGGGTCTTCAGTCGCCGCATAACCCTCTACGTTATTGGCCTTTTTGTGCCAATCGAGAATACGGCCCACAAATGGCGATATCAAGTAAGCTCCAGCTTGCGCGCAAGCAACGGCCTGGGCGAAGCTAAATAACAAGGTCAAGTTACAATTGATGCCTTGTTGTTCCAGCTCACGTGCCGCCTGAATGCCTTCCCATGTGGCGGCAATCTTGATGAGCACCCGATTTTTATCGATGCCTTGTTGCCCATACAGATCTATAATGCGTTTGGCACGTGCTACGGTAGCTCTAGTATTAAAAGAAAGGCGGGAGTCAACTTCTGTTGATATGCGACCTGGTATGGCGCTTAGTATTTCTTTACCAATGGCTACCGCTAAATAGTCGCAGGTATTGTCCATGATTTCCTGCGATGTCCCACCTTGGGATTGTGCCCAAGTTTTGGCTTGGTCAATTAAGTGTTGGTATGCATCCAGTTGAGCCGCTTTAAGCACCAAAGAGGGATTGGTGGTAGCATCTTCAGGTTGAAAACTCTGAACGGCCGTTAGGTCTCCTGTATCAGCGACGACTTTGGTAATGGCTTTTAATTGGTCAAGTTTGTTCATGTTTGTTTCGTTCATATAATGGGGGTTAATAGTCTACCAGACTTAGCGCATCTTCGATAACGCCAAGGCTAGCGTTTGGGGTATGTATATTCTCACTTAAGTGGCGGCGCATGTTGCGCGCTCCAGACAAGCCGTGAAAGAGCCCCATCAGATGTTTTGACATGTGGTGCCAGGCCGTACCTTGGGCGTGCTGTTCTTGCATGTAGGAGAGGTAGCCAGTCACCACGGATTGGCGGCAAGTAGATGAGTCAGACCCATAAATACGCTCATCAACATCTAGTAATAAGGCACTATTATGGTAGGCTGCTCTGCCCAGCATAACGCCATCGACATGTTGTAGATGTGTTTGACAAGCAGTAACGCTATCAATGCCTCCATTAATGATAATCTGCAAGTCTGGAAAGTCCTGTTTTAGGCGGTACACCTTGTCATATTGTAGGGGCGGTATGTCGCGATTCTGTTTAGGTGATAGGCCCTGTAATATGGCATTTCTAGCATGCACATAAAATACTTGGCAGTGTGCACCGGCAACCTGTTCTACAAAGCGGGCGAGGGTGTCATAGCTATCGTCGTCATCAAGGCCAATGCGATGTTTGATAGTGACAGGTTTACTGGTTTGCTGAGCCATTGCCTCTAAGCACTCACGAACTAGGCTGGGTTCGGCCATTAAGCAGGCGCCAATCTTGTGGTGCTGAACCTTATCACTTGGGCAGCCAACGTTAAGATTGATTTCGTCGTAACCAAATTGATCGCCAATAGCTGTGCAGCGTGCTAACTCAGTGGGGCTACTTCCACCGAGCTGTAAAACTACGGGATGTTCCTTAGTACTGTGACCTAATAAGAAGCCTTGGTTACCATTTAAAATGGCACCTGTGGTGATCATTTCCGTGAACAGAATGGCCCGTTGTGTAGCTAGACGAGCCATATAACGATAGTGACGATCAGTAAAATCAATCATCGGAGCAATACTAAAACGTCGTGATCGAGCTATATCTTGACGGTCGGTTGACCGAGGCGAAAATTCAGACATCGTGTTTAATAGCCCCGCTCACGTTCTACCAAGCCAGCAGGTTTCTGGCCAGCTAACATGGCGTCAATACTGCGTCCAATCTGTTTTACACTGGGTTCTATCCAAGACTGAGCAGCACAATGGGGAGTCAAGATTAGTCCTTTCTGGTGCCATAGGGGATTATCTAATGGCAGGGGTTCCGTGCGCACGGTGTCTAATACGGCACCGCGCAAATGGCCTTGGTTTAATAGATCCACTAAGTCTTGTTCTACTAAGTGGCCACCACGGGCAGCGTTGATGACGATAGCCCCTTTTGGTAATAGCAGCATATTGTCTTTATTCAAAATATCTCTAGTATTGTCAGTGAGCGGTAATAAACAACACAGGGCGTCTACGTGCTGCAGAAAACTGCCTAGTTGATCCGCCCCAGTATAGCATTTTACGCCTTCAATAGATTTGCAAGAGCGGCTCCAGCCTGACATTTGGTAACCGAAGCTACGCAAACAACTAGCGACGCTTGAGCCGAGTTGACCTAGACCGAGAATGCCTACGCGGAAGTCTTTAGCTTGTGTGCCCGCCAATACTCGCCACTTGGCTTGTGATTGTTGTTGTTGGTAGTGATCCATGTGCCGGTGAAAGTGCATCACGTGGTAGGCAAAATACTCATTCATTTGCTCGGCCATCCCCGCATTTTCTAAACGCACTATGTGAACGTCATCAGGCAGTTGAGGATGGTCCAAAATACCGTCAACACCAGCTCCCATATTGAATAGCGCTTTGAGGTTGGGAAAAGTAGAAAATAGCCGGGCATCAGGTTGCCACACAATGGCGTACTCTACAGCTTCAGGGTGGTCGATATCTTGCCAGTCTTTGACCGATAGGTGAGGGTAATACCGGTTAAAGGTTTTGATCCATTGTTGGCTTGACCCTTCGACTGTAAATAGTGGGCATTCAATAGCCATAAAATGCGTTTCCAGAGCAGAAAATAGGATTATATCCTTATGATAGGAGCCTATTTTAACGAAAGCGTAGACTGATGTCTTGGCACTTGAGTATGTTTGTTATAACATTGTATACAATATTGTATTTTATTCCAAGGGTGTCATTATGTCGGCTGCTACAGGTTCCTACCCACGTGATTTGATTGGCTACAATGGTCAACCACCCCAACCCTCGTGGCCTAACCAAGCACGTATTGCCTTGTCATTTGTTCTTAATTACGAGGAGGGCGGTGAACGCTGTGTTTTACACGGAGATCAGGAGTCTGAAGCCTTTTTATCTGAAATTATTGGTGTGCAGCCTTATCCTGGGGTGCGTCACCGCAGCATGGAATCACTATATGAGTATGGAAGCCGGGCTGGCGTATGGCGTATTTTAGAATTGTTTCAGCAGCATAATATACCACTGACTATCTTTGCTGTAGCAATGGCAGCGCAGCGGCACCCTGATGTAATTCAACACATGCATGCAGCCGGTCATGAGATCTGTAGCCACGGTTATCGCTGGATTGATTACCAATACATGGAAAAGGAACAGGAACGGGAACATCTTCACAAGGCTGTCACTATTTTGCAAAGTATTACCGGTGAGAGGCCCTTAGGCTGGTATACCGGGCGTGATAGCCCAAATACCCGAGCACTAGTGGTTGAAGAGGGGGGGTTCCTGTATGACAGTGATGACTATAGCGATGACTTGCCATATTGGAATACAGAGCATGGCAAACCACACTTAGTGATTCCCTACACTTTGGATACCAATGATATGCGCTTTGCTACGCCCCAGGGTTTTCATAATAGTGATCAATTTTATCAGTATTTGAAAGATGCGTTTGACGTGCTTTATGAGGAGGGTGCACACGCACCTAAAATGTTGTCCATAGGTATGCATTGCCGTTTGTTGGGGCGACCCGCTCGTTTGCGCGCCATACAACGTTTCTTGGCTTATACCAAACAGTTTGACGATGTCTGGTACGCTCGCCGGGGTGATATAGCCCACCACTGGCACGCTGAGCATCCTTATCAGGAGGACCATCATGTCTGAGCTGACATCTTGTGTGCCGACAACAATGACTAAGTCGGCATTTGTTGATCATTTTAAAGATTTGTATGAGCATTCTGCTTGGGTTGCAGAAAGGGTTTTTGATTTGGGTATAAACCAACAACATCAGCAACGCGAAGTGATGCACCAAGCATTTAGCGCGGTGATGTTAAGTGCCGATCCAACGCAGCAAGTGGCTTTAATCAATGCTCATCCTGACTTGGCGGGTAAGGCTGCCATTAGTGGCCAATTAACAGCCGCTTCGACGGCAGAGCAGTCAGGAGCGGGTATACAACAATGTAATGCCGAAGAGTTTGCTGAATTTACTGAGCTTAATGCCAATTACAAAGCTAAGTTTGGTTTTCCGTTTATTAAAGCCGTAAAAGGCAGTAACCGATATGAAATTTTGGCCGCCTTTCGGCAACGTATCAACAACAGTCATGAGCGGGAATTTAACCAGGCTCTACTAGAGATTAACAAAATTGCCGGCTTTCGTTTAGCCGATATGTAAGAGAGTATGAAAATGACTTTAGAAAATACCGTTGCTAATCCATATGTCCGCATGACCAATTTGGCAGATGCGCGACTTGGGGCTTTGGCTATTGCCTGTACGGATGATTTTTTCGCTGATATGAATCGCATGTTGCAGCACCATGATCCAGTATGGAAAGAAGGGGTTTATGATGATAACGGCAAGTGGATGGACGGCTGGGAGTCTCGTCGTAAGCGAGGCCCAGGCCATGATCACTGCACAGTGCGTTTGGCATTGCCTGGCCGTATAAGAGGTTTGAATGTGGATACTCGCTTCTTCACTGGCAACTACGCCCCAAGTGTTTCTGTGATGGCTTGTCGCGTTGAAGAGGGTGACCCGAAGGAATCTACCCAGTGGCATGAAATCCTGAGCTCCCAGGGCCTACAGGGCGATAGCCAACATATTTATAAGGTTGAAGATGACAGTATCTATAGTCACGTGCGTTTAAATATTTATCCCGATGGTGGGGTGGCTCGTCTACGTGTTTATGGCGAAGTAATTAAAGACTGGCAGCAGTTGGATGGGCAAACTATTGATCTAGCAGCTATGGAGAATGGTGGCCGGGCTTTGCTGTGTTCTGATGAGCACTTTGGACGCATGGAAAATCTGTTAGCACCGGGTCGTGGCATTAATATGGGTGATGGCTGGGAGACTGCTCGTCGCCGAGAACCCGGCTTTGATTGGGTGATTATAGCCTTGGGCGTGCCTGGTGAAGTTAGTGAGATCGAAGTAGATACCGCGCATTTTAAAGGTAATTTTCCTGATTCGTGTAGTATACAAGGGGCCTATGTAGAGGGTGGCAGTGATGAACAAATGGCGGCGCAAAGTCTTTATTGGTCTGAAATTTTACCTTCACAAAAATTACAAATGGATCATATACATCACTTTTCTGAGGAGTTGATTCCAGTGGGGCCGATAA
This sequence comes from Gammaproteobacteria bacterium, assembly GCA_024230095.1. Lineage (GTDB taxonomy): Bacteria > Pseudomonadota > Gammaproteobacteria > Pseudomonadales > Balneatricaceae > Njordibacter. The sequence continues at coordinate 13,100 of JAAERS010000016.1, forward strand.
CCCATGTGCGCTTGAATATTTTCCCTGATGGCGGTGTGTCTCGATTACGAATCCGCGGCAAGGCGGTGGTGTAATGTCGGCCTCGTTACCCTGGTTGAAGGTTGCTCCTCTAAGCAAAGCTAATTTTGCGTCATTTGGGGAAGTGATTGAACTAGCCGGAGCTGACCATTTCTCTATTAATCAAGGTTACACGGAACGCTATCATCATTTAGCTGGTGTGGAACTGGCTTTTAGTGAAGATCAGGCGATCATTAATTTGTTTCGGTCTCGACGTTGGGCACACCCCATCCACTTGACCATGGTGGAGCAGCACCCTCTTGGCAGTCAGGCCTTTATGCCGATGGATGAGCGACCATTTCTTGTGGTCGTAGCAAGTAAAGACCAGCAGGGCAACCCTGAAACACTGCATGCTTTTGTTACCAATGGCAAACAAGGGGTTAACTATAGTCCTGGCGTGTGGCATCACCCGCTACTTATTCTAGCACCAGAGCAGGATTTTTTAGTCGTAGACCGTTTTGGTGCAGGTAATAATCTGATCGAGGTTGATATACCACCAAAACGGCAGGCACAACTTGATCTACAAACTCTCTTTAGCGACCATTTGGAGGCGTAATCGTGGAAGCTCATATTATTGAATGGTTAAATCTTACCGTACGATGGGTTCATGTAATTGTTGGTATTGCTTGGATTGGTGCGTCCTTTTATTTTGTCTGGTTGGAAAATAACTTAGATCGCCGGGTGAAGAATCCGCAATTAGCTGGCGAATTGTGGGCCATTCATGGTGGTGGCATTTACCATTTACAAAAATACAAGCTGGCACCTGAAACCATGCCGAAGCATTTGCACTGGTTTAAGTGGGAAGCCTACAGCACTTGGTTAAGTGGTGTTTTGTTATTGATTGTGGTTTTTTACCTTAATGCGGATATTTATTTGCTCGCCAATGATGCGCCATTGTCGGCCACTGAAACTGTGGCTTTGGGAGTGGCAGGGCTGATTGGTGGTTGGTTGGGCTATGACGTATTGTGTAAAAGTCCTTTGCGTCATCAGCCGGCTATTCTGGGTCTGGTGTTGCTGCTGGCATTAACAGCCACCGCTTGGGGTTTGTCTTTGTACATGTCAGGTCGAGCTGCTTATATTCACCTTGGTGCGATCATCGGCACCATGATGGTCGGCAATGTGTTTTTTGTCATTATGCCAGCTCAACGCTCTTTGGTTGCGGCTGTGGAAGCGGGTGATGAACCGGATCCAAGCAAACCAAAAAATGCATTATTGCGCTCGCGCCACAATAATTATCTGACTTTACCAGTCTTGTTTATCATGATCAGCAATCATTTTCCAAGTACCTATGGTAACGGTTTGAACTGGTTGATCCTGTTGGCTTTGGCCATTATCAGTGTGGCGGTTAGGCATTATTTCAATACGCGTCACAATGGCCAGCAGTTCGTATGGGTGATACCTGCCGCGGTCGTTGCTATGATAGTAATGGCCTATGTGACAGCGCCTACGCCGGTAGCTGTTGCTAAAACCGAGCAGGGGCCATTATCTGATGCCCAGGCCCAGGCTATAATTAGCACACATTGTGGCGCTTGTCATGCAGCTCAACCTAGCCACGTTGCTTTTGTAACGGCGCCAGCTGGTGTGGTTTTAGATGACTTGACGCAATCGAAAACATACAGCCAACGCATCTATCAGCAAGCTGTCGTCACCCAAGTTATGCCGTTAGGTAATACCACTAAAATGACCGAATTAGAGCGGCAGCGACTGGGACAATGGCTGCAATTGCAGAACCAATAGGTAAAAGCGGGAGACTTGATTATGGGAATTTTAACGACACATGTACTCGATACAGCTTCAGGTAGACCCGCACAGGGCATGGTGATTCGTCTGTACGGCTTCTCACTAGATGGCTTGTCAAAAAAATTATTGGTGGAGACCGTGACTAATGAAGACGGTCGCTGTGACGCTCCTATACTGTCAAATGGAGCATTCACTATTGGCCTATATGAGCTGGAATTCGAAGCGGGTGACTATTTTCGTAATGCTGGTATTAGTTTACCGAAGCCGGCTTTTTTAGACACTATTCCAATTCGCTTTGGTATGGCCGATGGTGACTCTCATTACCATGTGCCTTTGTTGGTTTCACCCTATAGCTTTTCAACTTACCGGGGTAGTTAGCTATGGAAACCACAGCAGTCAGTTTAGCGACTAGCAATATTAGGGAGTCGACGCCAAGCCTTGATATTTATCGGCAGTTATTTGATAGTATCTTAGAGCAACGATTAGCACCCAATACTAAATTAAATGAACAGGATCTTGCTATCGTGTTCGGTGTTAGCCGCACCTTGATTCGTCAAGCATTACAGCGTTTAGCTGCTGAACAAGTAGTGGTAATGCAAAAGAATCGTGGGGCCTTCGTCGCGGCCCCTGATAGCGTGCTGGCAAAACAAATTCTTGAGGCTCGTGAGCTAATAGAAATGGCTGTGATTGACTTGGCCTGTGGTTCTTTAACCTCCCAAACTGTGCAACAGTTGCAACTGATGATTGATATGGAGCAGCAGGCTCTTGATTTTGGTGATACCGGTACCGCATTGCGGCGTTCGGGGGAATTTCACCTACGCTTGGCAGAAGCCGCGGGTAATCAACCATACGTGCATATGTTAAGGGGGCTCATCTCGCAAACTTCATTGATCATCACCATGTACGGTCAGGGTGGCAATAGCTGTGCCCGTGATGAACATTTGAATTTACTGCGTGCTTTACAACAAGGAGATTTGGCTTCGAGTAGGCGTTTAATGTCTCATCATTTAGGCCATGTTCGCACTGGTTGTGATTTTAATCGACGGGTGGTAAATGGTAACTTAGCGACCCTGTTGTCATAAACCGCCAGACAGAAAAAACCCAGCTAGGTGCTGGGTTTATATCGATCTCTATTAAGCTGACGGTTGGCAGCTTACCCAATGGGCTATTTTCCTAACTCAACCACGTGCCCGTAGCGTGCCAGCGTTTGCTCGTTAATGGTGTATATGGAGTCCAGCAGGTTCATGTGCATGCTCCCTGGACCAAAGGATTTGGTCGCGGCCAGTTCCGCACCTACCCCCATGATCAGGAGCGCCTGCACCGCGGCATCAAAGGCATCGTGGTCAATGGCCATAAAACAAGCAATAAAAGCCGTGGTAGCGCACCCCATTGCAGAAATGCGTGTCTGCATAGAGTGACCATTGGCGATCATCAGAGTTTTTACGCCATTAGTGATAATGTCTGTTTCACCCGTTTGGGCAACAACACAACCATACCGCAAGGCCAGTTCTTGCGCCGCCATTGGGCTGTTACTATTGGCTAGTTTTTGTATCTCTAAGGCGTTACCGCGAACGATAGACGGATGATACTCCATTAGGCCACGGGCATATTCAAGGCGCGTATTGGATGCATGCACTGATACCGGATCTAGAATCCAGGGTTTTGCGTATTCTGTAGCCGTTTGAATGGCGGGTGTGATGGCCGCGCGACGGTTATTGTCCAAGGTGCCAATATTCACTACCAAGGAATTAGTGGCCGCAACTAGCTCACTGATTTCCTCAACACTGATGGTAAATGAAGAGGTGGCGCCCACGGCAAGAATAACATCCGAAGATATATCCTGGGCAATGGTGCTGGTGATGCAATGCACGCGCGGCCGTTTGTGACTAAGAGCAAGTAATGCTTGAGCGGCTCCTTTGGCATAATTAGCCGTTAAATGATGATGCCTAGCGTCAACTGTTAAGCTGTTCTTCATTATATTGTCTGTTCCAGATAATAGTGAAAAAGTAGCAGTTATTGTCTCACAAACTCTGTTTGGGTTAAATCTATAGATGGACTGACAGCGTATTTAGGGCGCAAATACATGCCTTTCAGATGATTCGCTGGTGCAGAAAGCTAACATTGACTCAACTTGAACCTAATTCAATACAATTGAAATAATATTTTTTGGTATGTGCCGCGATGCGTGGCATAATAGCCGGCTAATTTAACGCGCGCATGGATAAAGAAATTAGGGCGGATTGGGCACGAGGCAAAGCTTTAAAAAGATCACGTAAAACGACCATTTTTTCGTCGCTTGCGACTTTTTAGATCAAGCTCAGTGAGAATGATTAACGCAATGTCGTTATCAAGCAATCAGTAAGCTAGCTAAGCGTTAACATTCAAAACATGGATTTTTCAGGGGTTGCCTAGGCAACTCTTTTTATTTTATAGCATTCCGTAAGGAATTAAGTTTGGAGCCTATCGATGTTTAACAAAACTGATAATGTACAGGATTTCGACCCAGAACTATGGGTTGGCATTCAGGAAGAGGAGCTGCGTCAAGAACAGCATATTGAGCTTATTGCGTCTGAAAACTATACCAGTCAGCGTGTTATGCAGGCTCAGGGAACTGGCCTAACTAATAAATATGCCGAAGGTTATCCACATAAGCGCTACTATGGCGGTTGTGAGTATGTTGATAAGGTAGAAGTGTTAGCTATGGAGCGTGCCAAAGAGTTGTTTGGTGCCCACTACGTTAACGTTCAACCTCACTCTGGTTCACAAGCAAATGCGGCGGTTTATCAAGCGTTGGTGAGCCCTGGTGATACGGTGATGGGGATGAGTTTGGCTCATGGCGGGCACTTGACCCACGGCTCCCACGTCAATTTCTCCGGCAAGAATTACAATGCTGTTCAGTACGGTTTGAATGATCAAGGTACGTTAGACTATGATGAGATTCAACGTTTAGCGAATGAGCACCAGCCAAAAATGATTGTTGCTGGTTTTTCAGCCTATTCTCAAATAATGGATTGGGCCAAATTCCGTGAAATTGCTGACTCTGTTGGTGCTTACCTGTTTGTTGATATGGCTCACGTTGCGGGTTTAGTCGCCACTGGCCACTATCCAAACCCGTTACCATTTGCTGATGTTTGTACCACGACAACCCATAAAACCTTACGTGGCCCACGTGGAGGTTTGATCTTGGCTCGCGCTAATGAAGATATTGAGAAGAAGCTCAATTCGGCGGTCTTTCCGGGTCAACAAGGTGGTCCTTTGATGCATGTCATTGCCGCCAAGGCTGTCGCTTTTAAGGAAGCTTTGGAGCCAGGTTTTAAAGACTACCAGCAGAAGGTGGTAGACAATGCCAAAGTCATGGCAGAAGTCTTTCAATCCCGTGGTTTTAAAATTGTTTCTGGTGGCACTGAAAACCACTTGATGTTGGTCGATCTAATCGCCAAAGGTATCACTGGCAAAGCGGCTGATGCAGCATTAGGAGCCGCCCATATTACGGTCAACAAAAACTCGGTTCCAAATGACCCACAATCGCCATTTGTGACATCCGGTATTCGTGTGGGTACACCAGCTGTCACCAGCCGTGGTTTTGGCACACAAGAAGTACGTGAAATGACTGCTTGGATGTGTGATGTAATGGATAATATCGATAACCAAGACGTAATTGCTGAAGTGCGTGGCAAGGTCGCAAAACTGTGCGCTCGCTTCCCTGTATATAAGTAATAAATAACGACCTAAGAAAAAGCCCGCCAATTGGCGGGCTTTTTGCTTTGCTTCCCCCATTTGGGAGCGTTTTGTGCCTATCCTAAGCTGTTGGTATATCAACGCTATTATGACGGCATGCGGCTACCATTGTATTGTACAGTAGGCATGCGATGGTCATAGGACCTACGCCGCCTGGCACTGGGGTAATGGCGCCAGCCACCTCAACTGCACTGGCAAACTCAACGTCACCTACTAGTTTTGTTTTTCCATCACCGACATCAATACGGTTAATGCCCACATCGATGACTGTGGCGCCGGGTTTAATCCAAGAGCCTTTAACGAGTTCTGGCACACCCACAGCTGCGACTACAATGTCAGCTTCGCGCACCACTTGCTCAATGCCTTTGGTGCGGGAGTGGGCAACAGTCACTGTGCAACTTTGTTGCAACAAAAGGTTGAACATGGGCTTGCCTACAATATTGGAACGGCCAACAACAACAGCGTTCATGCCGGTTAGATCACCCAAGTAATCTTGTAGCATCATCAGGCTACCCAGTGGTGTGCATGGAATCATACCCTTACCACCTGTCGATAGTAGGCCCACGTTAATAGGATGGAATCCATCTACATCTTTGGCAGGATCAATGGCGTTTAGCACTTTATCCGAATTAATGTGCTTAGGTAACGGTAGCTGTACCAAAATCCCGTTAATCGTGGGATCTTGATTCATTTCTTGAATCAAGTTTAGCAAAAATGATTCACTAGTTGTTTCGTCTAGTTTATGTTCAATGGAGCGAATGCCACATTCAGTGGCTTGCTTACCCTTGTTGCGAACGTATACTTGGCTGGCTGGATCTTCACCAACCAACACCACTGCCAGGCCAGGAATAATATTGTTTTGTTCTTTAAGTGACGCAATTTGGGTGGTCATTTTGCCACGTAAATCGGCGGCGAATTGCTTACCGTCAATAATCTTTGCCATGTTAGTTAACCTCTGTAGATCAGGCTTTAATGAAGTGATTGCTTGTGTAATGGTGGCGAATTTTACCGGAATGTGGCATAGGTTGGCAGGCCTGAATGAGACATACAAGGCTATTTATATGCGACATGCTAAGCCAATATATCATAAGCATATAACTAAAACACATTATGCTTGAAGCTGGCTCATTACCCCGTCAAGATATTCAAGATGGTTGATAAGACAAGATGTTATGATTGGAGTTAGGGTTTGTTACAAATTGTCGCCTGTTGGTCGCTTTCCGGTAATGTGTGGTCGTAGAAAAGGCAGCGCAGAAACCCCAGCCTGATAATCTACCCGCCAATATCCATGCCCTGTGTTTTAAGTAAGGGTGTTAATTCCTGTAGGAGTGGTACGCATGTCCGACGATCAATATGAAGATGATTTAGATTTAAGTACTTTGAGCGATGAAGAGCTCGTGGAACAAATGCACGATGACCTTTACGATGGCATGGAAGATGAGATCGGTGAAGGCACGCAAATTCTGCTAGATCGAGGCTGGACTCCTGACAAGGTGCTTAATGAGGCGCTAGTGGGCGGTATGAATATCGTTGGCATTGACTTCCGTGATGGTATCTTGTTTGTGCCTGAAGTATTGATGGCCGCCAACGCTATGAAATCAGGCATGTCTATATTGCGACCTTTATTGGCTGAAACCGGAGCTCAACCCATAGGTAAAGCGGTTATTGGCACAGTGAAAGGCGATATTCACGATATCGGTAAGAACCTTGTTTCTATGATGTGGGAAGGGGCTGGCTTTGAAGTAGTGGATCTGGGTATTAACTGTCCAGTAGAAGACTATCTAGCTGCGTTAGAAGAGCATAAGCCGGATATACTGGGAATGTCCGCCTTGTTGACGACCACTATGCCTTACATGAAAGTGGTGATTGATACGTTACAAGAGCAGGGTATTCGTGATGATTATCTGGTATTGGTGGGCGGAGCACCGCTGAACGAGGAGTTCGGTGAAGCTATCGGTGCTGATGCCTATTGCCGTGATGCCGCTGTTGCCGTAGAAACGGCTAAACAGCTGATCGCAGAGCGCCGAGCTAACGCTTAATAGTGTTAGCTGACACCTTCGCTACCATGCAACAATCTCCTCAGTTGCTCATTATAGCGTGTGGCGCCATCGCTAGAGAGGTCTCTGCGGTAGCCCGCATTAATGGTTGGAAAAACATAAAAGTCTCCCAAATACCGGCTGCTTTGCACAATCGGCCGGAGCAGATACCTGCGGCCGTAGAGCAACGCTTGCAAGATTATGCAGGGGAGTATGACCATGTTTTTGTAGGCTTTGCTGACTGTGGAACAGGTGGCCGGTTAGACAAGGTTATAGAACAGTACCAAGTGCAAAGATTAAGTGGCGCCCATTGCTACGAGTTTTATGCGGGTAGTGAGGCTTTTGCCAGGTTGGCCGAGGCTGAACTGGGTACCTTTTACCTGACTGATTATTTGGCCAAGCATTTTGAAAGCTTGGTTATGCAAGGTATGGGGTTGAGAGATAAACCAAAGCTTATGCCTTTGATTTTTGGTCATTACAAAAAATTGGTCTATATGGCTCAGGACGAAACTCGCCAGCTAGATCATTTTGCCGAAGCGGCGGCCAAGGATTTAGGTTTGAGCTATGAAAAAATAGTAACTGGATATGGGCAATTGTCCTCAGAATTAGGGCAGTTCATGCACCATTACGAGACAAAGGTAATTAAATGGCAACACTAACTATTGTGATGTGGCGTGATATTCCAGCCCAAGTCATTGTTAAACAGGGGCGCAAGGCGGCTAAGCAGCCATTGTCAGAGCGTTTTGAGAAGGCTGTTGATAAAGCTGCCATGCGTGCCGGTTTGCATGGTACTGATGGTTATTTGTCTGAGTGGCGGCGCGATAATCAACCCTGTGGTGATGATATCCAAGCGATTCTAGAGAATACAGTGGCTCGTTTAGAGCAAGAATTTACAGACGAAGTGCTAGCCCAATTGGTTAATGCTAGCGGACATCAACAAGCCTAAATAGGCTAATTTGGAGATCTCAACCATGGCTTTATCTGCTGCGGCTGAAAAACAGGCAATTGTCGACTTGATGCAAACAACCACCGTTGAAGTGACTCCGGGTGGGGCTGCTAAAGTAGCCGACTTTGGTACTATGCTCCGTCCAGGCTGTACTGTGTATGTTACATTCCTGCCGGGCTCTGATTTTGCTGATACGGTTAAAACTGTGCGTCGATTAAAAGATGAAGGCTTTAACCCTGTACCTCACTTTGCCGCTCGCTCCATCCCTAACGCCAAGTTTTTAGAAGAAAATTTGGCCTCGTTACAGGGGGAAACTGGTGTTACGGAAGGTTTGTTGATTGGTGGCGGCGTTGATGTTCCGGTAGGCGATTTTGCCTCCTCTATGGAAGTGCTGCAGACCGGTTTGTTTGAAAAGTACGGCATTGTAAAAATGGGGCTGGCCGGGCACCCTGAAGGTAGTCCAGATATTTCTCCGGCTGACTGTGCTTTGGCTATCAAAGAAAAAAATGACTATGCCAAACAAACAGATATGGGCCTCTATCTTGCCACCCAGTTTGCTTTTGAAGCCGCTCCCATATTTGCTTGGGAAAAAAGTATTCGTGAGGCAGGCAATGAACTGCCAGTACATATAGGTGTGCCAGGTTTGGCCACTATCAAGACCTTGATGCGTCATTCGGCTCATTGCGGTGTCGGCGCTTCCGTAAGGTTTTTAACGCGCAACCCCGTCAATGTTCTAAAGCTTACCTTAAAAGACTCTTTCTTAGGCAAATATGTAAATGCTCCATCCTCAGAACCGAGCCAATTGATGTGTGACCTAGTGACCGGCATAGATGCCGACCCTAAGTGTTTGATTCAGCAGTGTCACCTTTATCCTTTAGGCGGCTTAAAGAAGTCAGCAGAATGGATGTACAAGGTGCAAGACGGTGAATTTGATTTGAACGGAAAAGGCTTCACCGTTCGCTAAACAGCAGCTAAGATTTATTTAGTATATACCCGTCGTTGTAACTCAGCGGCCTTAACCCTTAACAGGAACCCATCATGACCGATACTATTATCAGTTCTGCCACAAAAGAAGTCGCTATAGGCTTTGATCGCCCATTTGCCGTAATTGGCGAGCGTATTAATCCTACTGGCCGTAAGTTACTGGCAGAAGAGATGAAAAACGGTGATTTTAGCCGAGTTGAAGCAGATGCTTTGGCACAGGTAGCGGCTGGCGCCACGATTCTCGATGTTAATGCGGGTATCCCTTTGGCGGATGAACCTGCCATTTTAGCGCAAACCATTCAGTTGGTACAAAGCCTAGTTGACGTACCCCTATGTATTGATTCTTCTATCATCGACGCTTTAGAAGCCGGTTTGAAAGTCTATAAGGGTAAGGCATTATTAAACTCCGTTACTGGCGAAGATGAATCTCTTGATCGTGTGTTACCGCTGGTTAAAAAATACGGAGCCGCGGTAGTAGCCATCTCTAATGATGAGACTGGCATCTCACAAGACATCAATGTGCGCTTTGATGTAGCCAAGAAGATTGTGCAGCGAGCTGCGGACTATGGTATTCCAGCTTCGGATGTTGTGGTAGACCCCCTAGTAATGCCCGTTGGTGCGGTTAACACCTCGGGTCGTCAGGTTATGGAGTTGGTGCATCGTTTGCGAACTGAGCTGAAAGTAAACACCACTTGTGGAGCGTCTAATTTTAGCTTTGGTTTGCCTAATCGCAACGGTGTAAACTGTACTTTCATTGCTTGTGCCATCGGTGCTGGTATGACTTCAGCAATTGTCAATCCAATGCATGAAGAAGTGATGCTGGGCATTCGTGGTGGTGACCTGATGATGGGCCATGATCCAGAATGTAAAAACTGGATCAAGGCTTATCGTGAGCCGAGCGCTGCAGGCGAAGGTGCTCGCGGTGGTCGTCGTCGTCGTCGTGGTTAATAGAGACAAATAGATTTACAATACGGGGCTTATATGGCCCCGTTTTTGATTTTGAAAAATAGACTTATAAAAAAAGTGGTTATAAAACGCCAAGAGCAGACTCATCTTTGCTCGATTTACAAATTGAGATTAGTGTTATGACAGATCATGCCAAAGAAGCACTTGTAGTCTTTACTCCTTCTGGTAAACGCGGCCGATTCCCTGTGGGTACACCATTGTTGCAGGCAGCCCGCTATTTAAATGTGGATATTGACTCTGTTTGTGGAGGTCGTGGCATCTGCGGCCGTTGCCAAATATTGGTAAGTGAAGGTGAGTTTGCCAAATTCGGTATCACGTCTACCGCCGACAGTTTAGAACCCATTACGGCTCCAGAATTAAAGTATGCAAAGCGCCAGCAGCTTAAACCTGGGCGCCGCTTGAGCTGTCACACTAAAATCTTGAATGATATCGTAGTTGACGTCCCAGCAGAAAGCCAAGTGCACCACCAGATGGTGCGTAAAGGCGCAGAGCAACATGATATTACCTTAAATCCATTGGTGCATCTGTATTACGTTGAGGTACAAGAACCTGATATGCATGATCCATCAGGGGATTTAAGACGCTTGCTCAATGCCCTAGAGCATGATTGGCAACTAATTAATCTAGATTATGATGTTGCGTTGTTGGCTCAGTTGCAACAAGTTTTGCGCACGGGTAAGTGGTGTGTCACCGTCGCGGTAAGGCAAAACAAGCAGGTTGTGGCTCTATGGCCGGGTTTTCATGACAAACTCTATGGGATTGCTGTAGATGTAGGGTCAACCACCATAGCCGCGCATCTTTGTGACTTAATTAGTGGCGAAGTCAAAGCCAGTGCTGGAGTAATGAATCCACAGATTCGTTTTGGTGAAGATCTCATGAGCCGTGTCTCTTATGTGATGATGAACCCAGGTGGCGAAAAAGAAATGACTTCGGCGGTGCGTAGTTCACTGAATGAACTGGCCCAGGATCTCGCTGCGCAAGAGGGGTGTGCCCTAACCGATATTTTGGAAATGACCTTCGTGGCCAATCCAGTCATGCACCATCTGCTTATGGGCATTAATCCCGTTGAATTAGGGGGGGCGCCGTTTGCATTAGCGACTGACATGGCTATTAATACATTGGCTGCTGATATGGATATCCACCTTAACCCTCAGGCCAGAGCGTACTTGTTGCCTTGCATTGCGGGTCATGTAGGCGCAGATACAGCGGGTATGGTTTTAGCTGAAGAGCCTTTTAATCACGATGAAATGACATTGTTAGTTGATGTGGGCACTAACGCAGAGGTTGTATTGGGTAACCGTCATCGTTTAGTGGCCTGCTCTAGCCCAACTGGACCGGCTTTTGAGGGTGCGCAAATTAGTGCTGGCCAGCGTGCTGCCGCTGGTGCCATTGAGCGTATTCGTATCGACCCTGAAACCCTTGAACCACGTTTTCGAGTGATTGGTTGTGATATCTGGTCAGACGAAGAGGGGTTTGAGGAAGCCACGGCCGACAAGGGCATTACTGGTATTTGTGGGTCCGGGATTATTGAAGTTGTAGCCGAGATGTACTTGTGTGGCGTGATTAATCAGGATGGGGTAGTCGATGGCAGCCTAGCTGACAAGAGTTCCCGTATCGTGGCTGACGGGCGAACATTTGCTTACGAAATACAAGCGGCAACTGAACACCGCTCGGCAATAAAAATTATGCAAAATGATGTGCGTGCCATCCAGTTAGCTAAAGCAGCACTGTATGCGGGAATTAAGTTGCTTATGACTTACCAGGGCGTTGAAAAAGTTGATCGTATTCGCTTTGCTGGCGCATTTGGCAGCCATATAGATGTAAAGTATGCCATGGTATTGGGCCTCATTCCTGATTGTAAGCTTGAGCAAGTATCCTCAGCCGGCAATGCGGCAGGCACTGGGGCCCGTGTTGCTTTGTTGGACGAGCAGTCTCGTGACACCATTGAAACGGTAGTGCGGCAAATTGAAAAGATCGAAACAGCCGTGGAGGCGGCATTTCAAGATTTATTTGTTGATGCTATGGCATTTCCCAACAAGGTGGATGCCTTCCCAGAGCTTTCCAAGGTGGTCGATCTGCCTGCTGCTAAAGTAGTGATGAAGGATGCTGCTGTTGGCCGCCGCCGACGGCGATAAGGCCTGCTGGTTAATGCAGGTAAGCGTCCTCTTAGCTGTATTGGGTTTGTTTATTTGTGGGGGCGGTTGTTGCCTAAGGTATTTGCTAGTTTCAATACGTTGACGATGAGATAGGTTTGGCGATTGGATATCAATCGCATACTCATTAGGAAACACTAGGGCAGAGTTCCAGCACCTATGCGGGCGAAATTACGCACTGGCCGGTGGAGTAGTGGAATCCTGTTCTGTCTCCGATTCTGGATTTTCCAATTTTATGCCATTTCCAGGCGCAAAGCGGCGGCGTTCCTCACGTGGAGGAATGCCAAAAAAGTCACGGTAGCACTTGGAAAAGTGGGGCGCTGATACGAAGCCACAGGCTAGCGATACGTCAATGATTGATAGATTAGTTTGTAATAACAGTTGGCGTGCACGATTTAAACGTAATTCCAAGTAATACCGAGATGGCACACATTTTAGGTGTTTTTGGAACAAGCGCTCTAGTTGGCGTCGAGAAACACCGACATATTGAGCCAAATCATCCAGTGAAATCGTTTCTTCTAGATTAGCTTCCATCAGAGCAACCGCTTCGATTAGTTTCGGCTGGCTGTTACCCAAATGCAAACGCAGTGGTATGCGCTGGGTATCGTGATGATCTCGAATGCGTTCCATGATAAACATTTCTGATACCGCTGCAGCGAGCTCTGGGCTTTGTTGCTGAGCAATGATTTGGAGCATCATGTCAAGAGACGAATTGCCGCCAGAACAAGTAAAGCGGTCACGATCGATAGCAAATAAGTTAGAAGACATCAGGATGTTAGGAAATTCTTCACGCATTCCTGCTAAATTTTCCCAATGAATCGTGCATTGATAACCATCCAGTAGGCCCGCGGCTGCCAGCAGGTAACTACCCGTGCAGGTGGATCCAATTTTTACCTTAGCACTGGCTGCTTTGCGTAGAAAGCTTACGGTGCTCTTATCATAAGATCGATCAACATAAGTACCACCGCAAACGATTAGCGCCTCTAATCCGTTGAAATTTAGATCATTAATATGTTTGGTTGGACCGATTTCTAAGCCAACACTTGCTGTTACTGGATTGCCGTCCATGGTGATGATTTCCCACTCGTACAAATTGTTACCACTTGTATAGTTCGCGCCTCGTAGGGCAGCGACCGCTGATGAGAAGGTAACCATGGAGTAGTTCTGAATTTGCAAAAATGCATAGCGAATAGGTTTAGTGACGGTCATTTAAACTAACTCTTATCAGTCTATTAAGCTAATACTAAGCTGGATTGGTGCTGGCCGCAATTCTATACCAGTTATATACATATAGAAAACAAAAAAACACCAGATTTAATTGAAATTGACTATAGCGCTCACGATTTAAGATAAGGCTCTGAAACTGCTAATAGGGAAGAGTATCTAGGTTTGCAGATGCGTCATAAAATGTTGTGCAGCATTGGAAAGGCTGCGTTGATGATGCCAGACGCAACCAAGATTACGCTCAATGGTGGGCGTGTTGGTAGCAATGCTGAGAATATCCTGATCGAGCAATGTGTGAGGTAAAAGACTCCAGCCCATGCCGGTACTCACGAGCATGCGTAAAGTATCCAAATTATTGGTCGATGTGGCAACCTGCAGTTCAATATGTGCATCATCAAAACGTTGTGTTAATAGTTCACGGGTAAATGTTCCTGGTTTGCTTAACAGGGCGGGATAATCGCTTAAACTAGCCAGACTCATGGTATCGCTCTGAGCTAAAGGGTGGTGGGGAGCGCACACAAAGTGCATAGCATCTTGCCATATTTTCTGTTGTTGTAATTTCGGGTGTGGACGAGGGTTGAGTGTAACTATACCTATTTCCCAAAGGCCTTCTAATAGACCCTGATGGATCTTTTCTGATTCAGCAAATTGAATATCCAATTTTACCTGCGGAAAATGTTGCTGAAAAGCGCGTAAGTGCGGGGGCAGTCGATGTAACCCGATGTGATGACTGGTAGCAATACGTAACTGTCCAGTTACCTTGCCAGAGAGGTTGTTGAGTTCACGAGCAGTGTCATCCAAAGTAGCCAAAATATGCTGTGCTCTAGGCAATAAGACCAACCCTGCATCAGTCAGATTGATATGCCGCCCTATGCGGTCAAATAAACGGGTAGTTAATTGCTGTTCTAACTTATCAATACGCTTACTGATGGCTGGTTGGGTTAAATATAGCTGTTCAGCTGCTTGTGAAAAAGAGCCTAACCTAGCCACAGTCACAAAGGCTTGCAGTTGTTGTGTATCCATATTAATACCGATAAATCAGTTTTTGTCAGAGTAGCTTATAGTATTCCTTTTAGGAATCCAATATATAAAAAATATGAATTAGAGTTATCTCGCGCGCGCGCGTATAATCCTCGATAATCGATTTGATTATTGTCATGTCACATATAGTGAGTTGCTGGCAATAAATACATAGGAGGCTTTATGGCTGGTAAAACCCTTTACGATAAGCTTTGGGATTCACACCTAGTACGTCAACAAGAAGATGGTAGTTGTCTGATTTACATCGACCGGCACTTATTGCATGAAGTAACATCGCCCCAAGCCTTTGAAGGTTTACGTATGGCAGGTCGCCAACCTTGGCGTTTGGATACTAATTTAGCGACCCCCGACCACAATGTGCCCACCACCAAGCACGAACGCAGTGTTGGTGTTGATGGAATTGAGGACCGTGTATCCAAAATTCAAGTTGTCACACTAGATGAAAACTGCGATGAATTTGGAATTACCGAATTCAAGATGCAGGATGAGCGTCAGGGTATAGTGCATGTGGTCGGTCCTGAACAGGGCGCTACATTGCCAGGTATGACTGTTGTATGTGGAGATTCACATACAGCAACGCATGGTGCCTTAGGCGCGTTAGCCCACGGTATTGGAACCTCTGAAGTAGAGCATGTTCTGGCCACGCAGTGCTTGATCCAGAAGAAATCGAAAAATATGCTAGTGCGTGTGGATGGCAAACTCGGAAAAGGCGTAACGGCTAAAGATGTGGTGCTGGCCATTATTGGTGAAATTGGCACGGCTGGTGGTACAGGTTATGCCATTGAGTTTGCCGGCCAGGTATTCCAAGACATGTCTATGGAAGGACGGATGACAGTATGCAACATGGCTATCGAAGGCGGTGCTAGGGTTGGTATGGTTGCTGTCGACCAAACAACGATTGATTACGTAAAGGGTCGGCCTTATGCGCCAAAAGGGGCACAATGGGAGATGGCAGTGACCAATTGGCAACACTTGCATTCCGATGTGGATGCTGAATTTGATCATGTTTTAGTGATGGACGGTAGCCTAATTGCCCCGCAAGTAACTTGGGGTACTTCTCCGGAAATGGTATTGCCTGTTTCCGCCAATGTCCCTAACCCTAGAAGTGAAAAAGATGATGTTAAGGCCGCTGGAATTGAACGCGCTCTTACATACATGGGATTAGAAGGTGATCAACCGATTACCAGCATTAAGTTGGATAGAGTATTCATCGGCTCTTGCACTAATAGCCGTATTGAAGACTTGCGCGAGGCCGCCGCGGTAGTTAAAGGGCGTCAAGTGGCTTCTAACTTGATTCAGGCCTTGGTCGTGCCAGGCTCTGGTTTGGTTAAGCAACAAGCTGAAGCTGAAGGTTTGCACACTACCTTTATCGAGGCAGGTCTTGAGTGGCGTGAGCCGGGTTGTTCCATGTGTTTGGCCATGAACGCCGATAAGTTGGGGGCAGGTGAACATTGTGCATCTACCTCTAATCGTAATTTTGAAGGTCGTCAAGGTTTTGGAGGTCGCACGCATCTGGTTAGTCCCGCTATGGCCGCTGCGGCTGCCATAGCCGGCCACTTTGTTGATGTACGAGATTTGGTTTAAGGAGTCAATAATGCAAGCTTTTACTCAGTTAACTGGCATTGTCGCGCCTTTGGATCGTGCTAATGTCGATACGGATATGATTATCCCCAAGCAGTTTCTTAAGTCCATAAAACGTTCAGGGTTTGGGCCTAATCTGTTTGATGAATTGCGCTATTTAGATGAAGGGCAACCTGACGCAGACAATTCCCAGCGTCCGCTGAATATGGATTTTATTCTTAATCATCAACGTTATGCGGGCACTAGTATTTTGTTAGCTCGCGATAATTTTGGATGTGGCTCAAGTCGTGAGCACGCTCCATGGGCATTAATGGACTATGGCATTCGTTGCGTTATCGCACCAAGCTTTGCCGATATTTTTTACAATAATTGTTTTAAAAATGGCATCTTACCGATCACCTTGTTGGATGAACAAGTTGATGCTTTATTCGAACAGACTTTTGCTAACACCGGGTTTGCGCTAACCATCGATCTTGAGGCCGGCTTGATCAAGGGCGCTCAAGGTGGAGAAATAGCATTTTCCATCGATGCATTTCGAAGGCACTGTTTGCTTCACGGCTTGGACGACATTGGTTTGACTTTGGAACAAGCAAGTTTCATTAAACGCTACGAAGAAAAACGTAAGGCCCAAGCCCCTTGGCTATTTGCTGACTAATATAAGGAATAGGAAATGACTCATAACGTACTAGTTTTACCGGGTGATGGGATCGGCCCGGAAATCATTACCGAAGCGGTAAAAGTGCTGGAGGCCTGTAAGCATAAGTTTGCTTTGAATTTAACCATAGACTCAGGGTTATTAGGTGGCGCTGCCATTGATGCAACAGGTGGTCCATTACCCGAAGACACCATGCGCAAAGCCAAGTCTTGTGATGCCATTTTACTCGGTGCCGTGGGTGGCCCCAAGTGGGATGGTCTAGAAATGGCTATCCGTCCAGAAAAAGGTTTGCTTGGATTACGTTCCGGTCTACAGTTATTTGGCAATCTGCGTCCTGCCATTTTGTTTCCACAGCTGGCAGATGCCTCCAGCTTGAAGCCAGAAATCGTATCCGGTCTCGATATTTTGATTGTGCGTGAGTTGACTGGGGGGATATATTTCGGACAACCACGTGGCGTGCGCACCTTGGATAATGGCGAACGTCAAGGTTATAACACTTATGTGTACAGTGAATCAGAGATTCGTCGTATTGGTCAGGTAGCGTTTGAGGCAGCCCGAGCTCGCAATGGAAAATTGTGCTCTGTTGATAAGGCCAATGTTTTGGAGGTCACCGTATTATGGCGCGAAATTATGGATGACATGGCGAAAGATTACCCAGATGTGGAGCTAAGCCACATGTATGTCGATAACGCCGCGATGCAATTAGTGCGCGCGCCCAAACAATTTGATGTCATGGTAACGGGCAATATGTTCGGTGATATTTTGTCTGATGCTGCTGCTATGTTAACCGGCTCTATTGGCATGTTGCCCTCAGCTTCACTGGATGCCAATGGTAAAGGTATGTATGAGCCCTGTCATGGTTCGGCTCCTGATATTGCTGGCCAAGGCAAAGCTAACCCCTTAGCGACTATCTTGTCAGCGGCTATGATGCTGCGCTACTCGTTGTCTGAGGGTGTCGCAGCAGACGCTATAGAAATGGCTGTAAGCCAGGTATTGGATCAAGGTTTGCGGACCGCTGATATTGCCAGTGACGGATGTCAAATTATTGATACACAAACAATGGGCGAGGCAGTAGTTTCTGCCTTGACTAACGGTTAAAATAGCTTTTTAGATCGCACATCTGGTGCGGGCTAATCTTCATATAGTAAAGAGGTTTATAATGAAACGGGTAGGTTTGGTAGGCTGGCGTGGCATGGTTGGTTCCGTGCTGATGCAACGGATGCAGGAAGAACAAGATTTCCAACATATCGAACCAGTATTTTTTACCACCTCTCAGGCTGGTCAAAAAGCTCCTGATTTTGGTGTTGATGTCCCTGTGTTACAAGACGCTAATGATATTGAGGTTTTAAAAACCATGGATATCATTATTTCTTGCCAAGGCGGTGAATACACAAATAGTGTTTTTGGCCCCTTGCGTGCTATGGGCTGGCAGGGCTACTGGATAGATGCCGCTTCTAGTCTTCGTATGCAAGATGATAGTGTCATTATCCTTGATCCAGTGAACCGTCATGTTATTGACCAAGCTTTAGTTGATGGCAAGAAAGATTTTATTGGTGGTAACTGTACCGTTAGCTTAATGATGATGGCTTTAGGTGGGTTGTTTGCCAGCGATCATGTTGAATGGTTATCGGCTATGACCTACCAGGCAGCTTCTGGTGGTGGGGCTCGGCATATGCGCGAATTGCTTAACCAGATGGGTTATATCAATAATAGCGTCGCCACAGAGTTAGCCAACACCTCTTCTGCCATCTTGGAGATCGATCGCAAGGTCTCGGCGGCCATTCTTGCTGATGCCAACGATATTAGCCAATTTGGAGCGCCTTTAGCTGGTGGTTTGATTCCTTATATTGATGCTCAGCTAAGTAACGGCCAAAGTCGTGAAGAGTGGAAGGCCCAAGCCGAAACAAATAAAATATTAGGCCGCAATGATCAGGCGCTGATTCCTATCGATGGTTTGTGTGTGCGCGTGGGAGCAATGCGCTGTCATTCTCAAGCGCTGACAATTAAGCTTAGGCAAGATGTGCCAATGGATGAAATCGAAGCTATGTTAGGCGAAGCCAATGAATGGGTTAAGGTAATACCTAATGAGCGCGATGTTACCATGTCAGAACTGACTCCAGCTAGAGTGACAGGCACTATGCAGACCCCAGTTGGCCGGCTTCGTAAACTCAATATGGGTCCCCAGTACCTTTCCGCTTTCACTGTCGGTGACCAATTGCTATGGGGCGCAGCGGAGCCGTTACGCCGGATGTTACGCATCGTACTTGAACAATAGTATCAGAATCAAAATAGCGGCTAATAATCTTTTATAAGTTGGTCGAAAGGGTGCTTACTAGTCCATAGAAGCGCCTTTTTTTGTGTCTACTTGTTAAGAACTGCTTTTCATCTGACATTAACATTGCGACAATGTCGACTGTGTATCTATAGGTGAGGGATTGGCATGGGTAAAAAGCAATGGCTAACCGTCTTTTTTGCCGGCTTTAGTGTGCTTCAGGCTACGCAAGTCGAAGCATTGGCTCTGGGGCGCTTGCTGGTCGTGTCCACGCAAAGTGAACCTATGTTCATTGAACTGTCTTTAGCTGAGACAGAAGGTGTTATTGCCGCAGCTATTCAACCTCGCCTGGCCACTCGAAACGAGTACCAGGTGGCGGGCATAGATTACCAGACTTGGTTTGACAACATTCGCCTAAGCGTCATTGAACGCGACTCACAGCTGTTTGTGCAGATGGCCAGTGAACAGATAATTGCCGATGATCAAATTGACTTATTAGTTGAGGTTGATTATATGGGCGGTCGTCTGCTGGGACAGTACTCGCCTGTCTTTGCTAAATCAACCACCACTAATCCCGCTCCGGAAATTATTAGCGAAGAGGCTGTTGCCACGGCAGTTGAGCCCGTGCCTGTTGTGGCAGAAAAGGTAGAAGGACCCTTGGTTGAACCCGAAGATAAAGTTGTTGACGAGGTTGTTGATGAGAATGCTAACGAGGCCACGGTAACTAACATAGAACAAGTAGATGAAACTACCTTAGAAGAAGTGGTCCAACAAGTCACAGTAGCGGCCAAAACGCCATCCCCAGCTCCAACTCCAAATCCAGCTCAAACTATAACCATCAAGTCTGGCCAAACATTGTGGCGCGTAGCCGTGGAGAATTCACCCCCGGGCATTAGTCCTTGGCAAGGACTAATGGCCATATACCAAGCTAATCCAAAAGCTTTTAAAAATGGCCGTATTACGCAACTCATGGCGAACAGCAAGGTGGTTATTCCGGATGCCCAACGAATGCGAGCCTTGACTTCTAAACAAGCAAAAGTAGCATACCAAGAACAGGTCGCCGCTTTCAAACCTCCAGTTGTTAAAGAGACGGGCAAGGATAATCAAGCCCAACAGCAAACCGAGAAAAAATTACAGAAAATGGCGACTACGTTGGCTAATTTACAAGGGCAGTCAGAGTCCTTGCAGACACAGCTGCAGAGCCTAGATGCTGACCGTAGCCGGGCCTTGACTGAAGCCGAGGCGTTAAAGGTTCAAAACCAAGAGTTAGTTATGGGTTTAGAAACGCAGCAGCAGAGCCTTCAAGCCTTAGGTCAAAGTAAGCAAGTTTTACAACAAGAACTGATATCTCTTGATGAACAAGTCGATGTCACTGAGCAGCAACTACAAGATAAACAAGAGAGGCTGGACAAGCTTGATCAGCAACTTCTTGCACTGCAGCAAAAAAACCAGAGCCTAGCCCGCATTCAAAGCCAACCACAAAACAGTGATCAACAAAATACCGAAGAGCCTAGGTCGCAAGAATCCCAAGACACTACTATTACTTTATCCAAGCAGCTTTATCCTTGGTTGATGGGCGCGTTGGTTATGCTGGTGTTGACTTTAATTTTCTCCATGTTATGGCGCTGGCTTAATCGTCGAGCAGATGCAAAAAAAATGATGCCCCAAGAACCCATTATACAAGAGCAGGTAGCAGCGGTAGAGCTGGATCCTTTGGTTGACCATAATGCTAAACCAAGTTTTCAATCGCAAAATTTGCAACAAGTTAGTGAACGTATGGAATTAAAGGAACAAGTGGCGAGCAGTGAAGCCGGGTTCATTGAACAACTGTTGCAAGAACAAGACACGTCGCCGATAAAATCTCAAGAAGATACAGTGCACCTCTCGGCTGAAGTGCAAGCTATGCTTGCAAAACAGAAGGCCGAAAAGAAAAATCACGAGCCTCAAGAGATGGGTAGTGCTGAAGATGATATGTCAGCTAAGTTGGATTTGGCGCGTAGCTATAAAGAAATGGGGCAGCTTGAACAGGCACAGTTGCTATTACAAGAAGTCTTGCATGCTGGCAACTTAGAACAACAAACCGAGGCGACTTTGCTGCTTTCAAGAATGCGTCAGGATTAACCATGACCTATCCCTTAGACCCTTCTGAGTTATTGGCAGCGGGCCATGAACGCATAGCCATACAAGTGGCCTACAATGGACGGAATTACCACGGTTGGCAGTGTCAAAAAGACGTTGTTAGCGTACAGCAAAAGTTGGAACAGGCGTTGAGTGTGGTAGCGGATTCTCCAATTAAGGTAGTTTGCGCTGGGCGTACGGATGCAGGTGTTCATGCGAGTGGCCAAATCGTACATTTTGATAGCCCGAACATTAGGCCAATGAGGGCGTGGACACACGGTGGAAATGCCAAGCTGCCCGACGATATCGCTATTCAGTGGGCACAACCGGTGCCAGAATCATTTCATGCTCGTTTTAGTGCTACTGCTCGCCAGTACAGATACGTAATTTATAATCATGCTATGCGACCGGCGCTGATGGACAAGGAAGTAACATGGAATTATCGTCCTTTACAAGTTCATGCTATGCAAAAGGCCGCCGCTTGTCTTGTGGGTGAACACGATTTCACATCATTTAGAGCCTCGGGCTGTCAGGCAAATAGCCCCATACGCCGTATACATCAATTACAGGTCATTCGGGCTGGCAGTTATATTGTTCTTGATGTTAGGGCAAATGCTTTTTTACACCATATGATTCGGAACTTCGCCGGCTTGTTAATGGAGATAGGTAGCGGCAATAGACCACCAGAGTGGGCCAATGAAGTACTAAAAGCGAGGGATCGACGGCAATCGGCCGCCACAGCGGCGCCCTATGGGCTATATTTTGTTGGTGCAGAATATGGCGACCATTTTAATTTGCCCAAAACCGATTTAGGGCCGCACTTTTTACAACCATGGATGGCTGCTGATTCATTCACCAAGCCTGTGCTTTAGCAGAAAATCTGGTAGTATACTGACTTTACACCGCCGCTTAAGTAACCCTATGAGAACCCGAGTTAAAATTTGTGGATTACGACATAACGACGATGTTGTTGCGGCCGCCAAAGCCGGTGCTGATGCTATGGGGTTTGTCTTTTATAGCAAGAGTCCTCGTGCCGTATCAATCGAACATGCTGCAGGTCTTGTGGCCAGTGTTCCCAGTTTTATTACTCGAGTTGGTCTCTTTGTGAACGCCAGTGCCGCCACCATCGAGCAAACGCTTAAACAGGTCCCCTTGACCCTCTTACAGTTTCACGGAGATGAATCGCCTGAGTTTTGTCAGCAGTTCGGTATGCCATGGATAAAAGCGGTGCGCATGCATAACGATGTTGATTTGGTGCAATTCAAAGAAAACTATCATCAAGCTCAAGCACTCTTGCTTGATGCCTACAAAAAGGGAGTGCCTGGCGGTACAGGGGCCAAATTTGATTGGCAACGTATTCCTCAATCAATTGCTCCGGGGATTATTCTGGCTGGTGGTTTGGCACCAGAAAATGTCGCCAATGCGATTACCCAAGTGCGCCCATGGGCTGTTGATGTCA
>JAAERS010000017.1 GCA_024230095.1 Gammaproteobacteria bacterium
ATGCTCTACAGTGTCGTGACCCCATGGGGGAGGCCAGCGGTGGTCGTCGTCATCAGTTACCTGATTTAGCACGAGCGGGTATGGCCGTGGGTTTGGCTGGTTTGTTTCTGGAAGCCCATCCCAATCCAGATGTGGCTCGGTGTGATGGCCCCAGTGCTTTGCCTCTGGGTCAATTAGAGCCGTTTTTGGCTCAGATTAAGGCTGTGGATGACTGTATTAAAAGTTTGCCTGAGTTAGTAATTACCTAATTGGGTTATGACATTCCTTCTAGGGAGAATGAGTTTGCAAACACGATTGGTTTTATTTGATGTCGACGGTGTCCTTACGGATGGCACCTTGTGGATAGGCCCACAGGGTGAAGCATTCAAGGGCTTCAATGCCAAAGACGGCGTGGCCGTCGCCTTGTTGAAGAAATATGGCCTGCAGGTGGGTATTGTGTCGGGCAAAGCCAGTGCCGCGCTGGATGTGCGGGTTGAGCAACTCCAGTATGACGTGGCGATTACCGGCTGTAGTGACAAGCTAGGCGCCATTCAAGCGTGGCTGGTAGACCAAGACTATGGCTTGGAGTCCGTGGTATTTGTGGGTGATGATGTCATCGACGTGGCGATTATGCAGGCTGTCGGCGTGGCTTATGCGCCAGCGGATGCCCATGCTTTGGCTATGGAGGCGGCTCAGCATATTACTCGGGCTGTTGGTGGTCATGGTGTGGCCCGTGAGGTAGCCGAACATGTATTGCTGGAGCAGGGCATCGGTTTGGAAGAAATGTATGCCGGATTATTTGGTGCGGTACAGTAGGTGTGGTTCAGACTCCGGTAAACAACAATATGAGCAAGTTAAAAGTCGTTATTCCTGCCCGTTATGCGTCCACGCGCTTGCCTGGCAAGCCCTTGGTGGATTTATTGGGTGTGCCCATGGTGTTGCGCGTGGTGCAGCGTGTGCAGGCCGCTTTGCCAACGGCGGATGTGTGGGTAGCAACGGATGATCAGCGTATCTATGATGTGGTACATGAGGCCAGCTGCCAAGTGGCCATGACCCGCACCGATCATGCAAGCGGCACAGATCGTACCGCCGAATTAGCCAGCTCTCTAGCTTGGCCTGATGACAGTATTATTATCAATGTGCAGGGCGATGAGCCTCTTATAGAGCCTTTGTTGCTGCAACAGTTTGCCCAATTTTGTGCTGCGCAGGCTGCGTTTACCATGGCCAGTGTGATGGTGGATATGGCGCAACAAGAAGAGGTGCACAACGCCAATGTGGTGAAGCTGGTCACCGATGCTAATGGCCATGCTTTGTACTTTTCACGCTCGGCTATTCCTTTTTTACGAGACATGCCTGCAGATCAATGGCCCCTGGGGTCCTTTTATCGCCATGTCGGTATCTATGCTTATCGTTTGTGCGAATTAAAGCGCTTATCGACTACGCCACCTTGTGCTTTGGAACAGTCAGAGAAACTAGAGCAATTGCGGGCTTTGTACTTGGGTATTCCTATTGCTATGATGCATTGGCAAGGCGCATTGCATGGCGGTATTGATTCACCAGAAGATGTGACGCGTGTGCAGGCTATCTTAAGTAATGGGCTTGGTTAATTAAATCCATTGTAAAATGTAGGCCGGATAATAATTCGGCCTAAGTGAAAATAAGTATGCGGGCGAATTAAATGAATCAAAATGACTACCAAGCCATTGCCAAGAGGGTATTCGCAACCGAAGCCAAAGCGGTGGCTGATCTTGCCGACCAGTTGGATCAGCAATTTTCTGGTGCTGTGCAGGCCATGTTGTCAGGTAAGGGCAAGGTCGTGGTTTGCGGTATGGGCAAAAGTGGCATTATTGGCAAAAAAATCGCGGCCACCTTTGCCAGCACGGGTACCCCCAGCTTTTTTATGCACCCGGGTGAAGCCTACCATGGTGATTTGGGCATGATCACCAGTGATGATGTGTTTTTGGCTATTTCTAACTCCGGTGAAACCGAAGAAGTGGTCAAATTGGTGCCGTTTTTACGGGACAATCAAAATACCCTGATCGCCATGACGGCCAACCCCAATTCCAGCTTGGCCAAGGCCGCCCATTGCCATTTAAACATTGCTGTGCATCAAGAAGCTTGTCCGTTGCAGCTGGCCCCAACGTCTTCAACCACAGCGACACTGGCCATGGGTGACGCATTGGCCGTGACTTTGATGGAAGTTCGTGGTTTTGCACCTGAGGAATTTGCCCGCTTTCACCCCGGTGGTAGCTTGGGGCGGCGCTTATTGCGCCGTGTGGCTGACGAGATGCAAACCAACAACCTACCTTTGGTCGATGCCGGAGAAGATGTCTTGTCCTTGATTAATGCCATGAGCCAGGGTGGTTTGGGTATGGCTATCGTGCAGGTAGAAGCCGGGCTTGGTGTGGTCACTGACGGTGATATCCGTCGTGCTTTAGAGCAGCATGGTCAGCAGGTCTTTGTGCAGACTGCAGAAAACCTTGTGAGCCTCAATCCAGCCTCTGTGCCTCCAGAAACCCGCGTAGAAGATGCCCTAGCCCTCATGGAGCAGCGTCAAATCACCCGTTTGTTGGTGATCACTGATGGCGAGCTGCTAGGGGTATTCAAGAAATAGCTGTTTTCTACTTTGCGATTCTGTCGTGTAAGCGCTAGGCTCTTGGTCTAAGCGTAGTTTATTATTGAATAAAACTACTAGATGATAGGCATGCTGGTATTCTATTTGTGGGATATCAGGCGGCGGGTATGTAAGATTCAAATATTCTAGAATCTAGAATAGGGGCCTAAAGGGAGGCTCTGTTCATTTGAATGGCTAGGGTATTAATATAAAGGCAAAAATTAGAGAGCTACCTTGTTATTCAGCACATGCTGGTCAGCGGAATTTAATTAACTTTGTAAAAAGAATGCATATTGAACCAAAAGAAATTCGTTTAGTGCATGGTGAGAGTGGGGCAAAATTAATCCTCCAA
>JAAERS010000018.1 GCA_024230095.1 Gammaproteobacteria bacterium
TGCATTACTTCAGAACGTCCACCAAAAGCTGCCACTGGCATACCGCCACCGATAACTTTACCAAGTGTGGTTAAGTCAGGCGTGACACCATAGTAGCCTTGGGCACATTGTGGGCCTACCCGAAAACCGGTCATTACTTCGTCAATGATCAATAGGGCACCATGCTCATCACAGATATCGCGCAGACCTTGCAAGAAACCTGGCTTTGGCGGTATGCAGTTCATGTTGCCGGCCACTGGTTCAACAATGATACAGGCAATATCTTGGCCCGCTTCAGCAAAGGTTTGGCGCACGCCTTGTAGATCATTATAAGTCAGGGTCAAAGTGTGTTCTGCGAGGCTAGAGGGTACCCCTGGTGAGCTAGGTACCCCCAGAGTCAAGGCGCCAGATCCAGCTTTGACTAGCAGGGAGTCGGAGTGGCCGTGGTAGCAACCCTCAAACTTAACAATGGTATCGCGACCTGTGAATCCGCGGGCTAGGCGAATGGCGCTCATGGTGGCTTCGGTGCCAGAACTGACCATGCGCACCAAATCCATGCCTGGCAACATACTGCACAGCTTATCTGCCATGCGGGTTTCAACCTGGGTTGGGGCGCCAAAGCCCAAGCCATTTTCAATGCTGACGCGCACGGCATCTAATACTTTGGGGTGAGCGTGGCCTAAAATCATGGGACCCCATGAGCCCACGTAATCGATGTAATCGCGGTCATCCTCATCGACCAACCATGCGCCTTTACCACGTTTAAAAAACAGGGGCGTACCACCTACACCTTTGAAGGCCCTTACTGGTGAATTGACCCCACCAGGGATATGTTGTTGGGCAGCTTGAAAAAGTTGGTCTGAGCAAGGAGTTAGGTTAGACATGGGGCCTCTTATAGGGACAAGTTGGCAAAATGTTGAAAATAATTGTGGCCGCTATTATCCACATAATGCCATGTTGATGCTACGCGCAGGCCCGTTTTTGACCTGACTAGGCGCAATGGTAAGTGCTATTGTCAGAATTTAGGCCAACCTGCTAGCAGTCACCACTGTTGCTGCAGACCGGTTTGTCATTCAATCCAAGGTTATTCAGGGCGCATAAATCGTTTGATTTCCGAGGTTGGCAGCACGCCGATAACATGACCATTCCTACTGGTTATCAATAGGCAGTCATAGTTGCGCTTGTTATGAAGGTCCCAGGCCTCTTTCAAAGTGGCGCGAGAGGAGCAGAAACCAAAGTGACAAGTTGGTGTTGTGATGGACTGTTGGATGCTGTCTTGTAATTGCTCTGGGACGATTTGTTGGCGCTGCAATACGTTATGGATATCGCCATCTGTGTGCAGTAATATCCATTCATTACCCTGGTCAAGGGAGCGTATGATGCCGCCCACATCTTCACTTGTGTGATGAGACAGTTGTTCGTTCATGAGACTCGCTACGCCGCGATGGATGAGGGCAAGGTTAACGGGGTCAGCGTGAAAATCAACACCTTGCTTATGCAATATTTCGGTAAAGGCGGAGTCCTGCTTGAATATGTAGCGACAGGTGATATTGGCAATCACCACCGTTGCCATGCCTGGTAGAATAATGTCTGGGTTGTGGGTGAGTTCTAGCAGTGCCACTAATCCGGCGAGGGGAGCTTGCAGTACCGCGCTCATCATAGCTCCCATGCCTAGCATGGCATAAAAACCTGGATCAGATACTGGGCCGGTAATTAGCTCCTGACTGAGAATACCAAGGGCACCGCCAGCGCAAGCGCCCATCAGAAGGGTCGGGCCAATGAGGCCAATGGGCATACCTAGGCCCACACTAATGCCCGTAGCAAATAGCTTGGCAAAAGCCAAGGCGATAAGCAATTGAATGGTGTACTCCCCTTGAATGGCGGCCAAGATACTATCAGTGCCCATACCCATAACTTGGGGCACCTGAGTGGCTAGCAGCCCTGTAATAAGCCCGGCTATTAGCATCCGCAACATGACGGGTTTGCCAGAAAAATTAACCGCTGTGGTGATGGTTTTAGTAAATAAAGCCGCCATCGCGCCAAGGATGACACCATAGACCAGTATTAGTGGTAACTCAGCGTTACTAGCAAAGGCGATATCAGGTGCCATGAAGGCCATTTCAGCGCCGTATAAACTGTTATGTACAAAGGTGGCGGTGACGGCGGCAATGATGATGGGGGTGAAGCCAATGATAGTGTATTCGAGCATCACTACCTCCATGGCAAAAATGACCCCAGCCATGGGGGTGTTAAAGGAGGCGGCTATGGCACCGGCCGTGCCACAGCCAATCAATAAACGAATGCTGTTGTCGGGCAAGTAAACGAATTGCCCCAGCTGGGCGCTAACGGCTGATCCCAAATGTACGGCGGGTCCCTCACGGCCAGCTGATTGGCCTGTGAGTATGGCTAAAGCGCCACCAAAAAACTGCACGAGGGTGTTTTTGAATGGCATGTGCCCCTTGTTGTTCACCATGCAGTTCATCACATGAGCAACCCCAGTTTTTCGCTCATTTGGTTTGAAAAGCATAAGCCAAGCTCCCAGCAGGCCCCCACCAATAATCGGTAACAGCAAGTGCCAAATAGGGGCAAGGCTTTCAAAACCCTCAGGGGTCCCGTCAGGTAACCAGTGCTCTAAAGGTAGTTCAAATAAGCTACGAAAGGCGACAATGATGAGTGCCGACGCTACACCGGCAATTAAACCTAACATGGTGATCTGTGGCAGAGCATCAGTATAGGCAAGGCGGCGTCGGAAGTAGCTGGGTGAAAATAGGCGTTCGGCTAGGGAGTTGTTATTTTTCTTGGCCATAGTACTTCTCCTAAAACAGCGCACAATGAGGTTGTTCCTTAACCGCTTCCATAAAAGCCTTTTTGGCGTTGGTGAAAAGCTGAATTGTTAGGTCGCTCATAATAATCGGTCTTAGAATACCTGAATTGCTGGGCATCAGACAAATACTACATTAGAATTAAGCCTTTGAAATTTGGGTCCTTTGGCTCAAGTCGTTGTGTTAGTTAGGTGGATTAAGGTGAAAAAAGTAGCAATTGTTGGTGGTACAGGTTATACCGGAGTGGAATTACTGCGCTTATTGGCGCGTCATCCGGGCGTGGAGGTTTGTGCTATCACTTCACGCTCTGAGGCAGGGCGCCAGGTTGCTGATATTTATCCCAGCTTGCGAGGGGCCTTTGATCTGGCTTTTGAGGAGCCTACTAACGCGATCTTGGCACAAGCCGATTTGGTCTTTTTTGCTACCCCTAATGGGGTGGCGATGAAGCAAGCTCAGGTGTTGTTGGATGCTGGCGCCAAGATCATAGACTTAGCGGCTGATTTTCGCATTCAGGATATTGGCGTTTGGTCCAAGTGGTATGGTATGCAACATGCCTGTCCGGAGCTGGTCGCCGAGGCCGTTTATGGCTTGCCAGAAGTTAATAAAAATGCCGTTGCTGAGGCGCGTCTGGTGGCTAACCCAGGTTGCTACCCCACCGCTGTACAGATTGGGTTATTGCCGTTGATTGAGCAAAAGGCTATTCACCTGCAACATATCATTGCTGACTGTAAGTCAGGTGTGAGTGGTGCCGGGCGTGGCGCCGCGGTGGGCAGTCTCTTATGTGAAGCTGGTGACAGCTTTAAGGCTTATGGCGTTGCAGGACATCGTCATTTGCCAGAAATCAAAGAGCGTTTGGGTGTGTATGCTAGTGCGCCAGTGGGTTTAACATTTGTGCCTCACCTGACGCCTATGATTCGCGGCATCCATGCTACGATGTACGCTCAAGTGCAAGCAAATATTCACTTAACTGAACTGCAGGCGGCCTATGAGGCGCGTTATGCAGACCACCCCTTTGTTGATGTTATGCCCTTAGGCAGTCACCCAGAAACACGCAGCGTGCGTGGTTCGAACATCTGTCGTGTGGCTTTGCATCAGCCTCAAGGCGAAGATACTTTGGTGGTACTATCAGCTATCGATAACCTCGTAAAGGGGGCAGCAGGGCAGGCTGTACACAACATGAACTTAATGCTTGGTCTAGACGAAAAGGCCGGCTTGGAAATTATGCCTCTATCACCTTAGAGGCGGCACAATACTTGACTGATTTACTTGGTTAAGGCGATAATGACAACTACGAAAAGCAAGTGATGTATGACTATGGAAACCTTTGACCCACAAGCTCAAGCCGATGATGTGATGTTTTTTACCCATGCTGCAGCAACCAAGGTAAAAACTCTATTGGAAGAGGAAGAAAGCCCTGATTTATGCTTGCGTGTATACGTCACCGGTGGTGGTTGTTCTGGCTTTTCTTATGGTTTTTCTTTTGATGATAAAGTAGCCGAAGATGATACCCGCATTGAAAATGCTGGTGTAGCTATGGTGGTTGATGCTATGTCAATCCAGTATCTGATGGGTGGCACGGTGGATTATAAAGAAAGCTTGCAAGGCTCCCAGTTTACAGTTCAAAATCCCAATGCCACTACTACCTGTGGCTGTGGCTCCAGCTTTTCTATTTAGTAAGCATAACCTTTGGCCTTTCATAAAGCGCCGGTGGGGCACTAGATAGTGCCTTTGAGGGCATGGCTATTCAGGGGTACCCAGCTTATAGGCTTGCAACTGTTGTAGGCGCTCATTCGCTAACGGTTGGAATGTTTTCAGTTGCTGCTTATTGAGTGGCTGTACATTAGGGAACTTTACTTTGAGTGGGTTCTTGTGCACACCGTTAACGCGAAATTCGTAGTGCAGGTGGGGACCAGTGGCAGTGCCAGAAGAGCCTATATAACCAATGACTTGCCCTTGTTTGACTCGTGAACCAGATCTGACCTTACTATTGTACTTGGACATATGGGCATACAAAGTAGTGTAGATGCCTGCGTGTTGAATGATAACCGTGCGGCCGTATCCACCTTTAGTGCCGCGCCAGATTACCTTGCCATCGCCTGAGGCTTTGATCGGGGTGCCCGTAGCAGCGGCGTAGTCCACTCCGCGATGGGGGCGAACGGTTTTTAGAATGGGGTGCAAGCGCTTGGGGTTATATTTTGAGCTGATGCGGAAAAAGTCCACTGGACTGCGCAAAAAGGCTTTACGCATGCTATACCCTTTGTCGCTGTAATAATTACCATCGGTGTGGCGGATAGCGTTGACGATGCGCTTTTGATTGATGAATTGTGCGGCCAGTATATGGCCTTCGCCAAAGGGTCGGTCATCGAGAAATTTTTCTTCATATAAAACGGCGAAACTATCGCCAGCACGAATGTCCAAGGCAAAGTCGATATCCCAACCAAATATATTGGCCAGCTCCATGAGTTTTTTTTGTGATAAGCCGGCTTTGATGCCGTCTACAAACAATGAGTTCTGGATAGTGGCCTTGGCAAATTTGGGCCTTAGCTCAGGTTCTCGTACCACTTTTTCTATGTCGTAACTGCCGCTGTCATTGCGCAGAATCAGATCCTGTTCGAGGCGGCTGATGGTATGTCGAATTTTTTCTATGCTGCCTTGGTTTATGATGAATTCTAGAGTTTGCCCTGGCATAAGCCGAGATAAAGCTTTGGATTTTTTGGTGGCTTTGCTTATGCGGTACACATCTTGCGGTGTTAAACCTATACGACGGAAAATGGTGGTGAGATTGTCGCCTGATTTAACTTTTACGGATTGCCAGTCCTCTTCAATAATCGGTTCTACTAAGGGAGTGGCAGCCACAACTGTGCTCTTGGTCTGCGCTGATGGTTGCTTAGGTTCTTGGATATCTAAGGGTACGCTAATAACCAGCGGGGTGTCATCGGGAGGCGGCTGGCTATCGCTAAGTAGTAGCAACACCACCATAACGACAGCAATAATTACCAAGATGATCAAGTGTTGCTTGGGAAATGTCTTTTTCACGATGAATAGAAAAGTACTTGTGGTTGATGAACATAAAGTAGGACCAACAAACAGCTAGAGGGTTCCTGTACAGCTTGTATGTTTGAGGTCCGAGCTGATTTATCTGGCCCAGGTGGCGCATTGTAACATGCCCACGTGTAGAGAACAGGGGCATTAGGGGTCGTATTGTTGATAACTGCTGGTTGGTTGTGGTTTTTGTGTTTCATCGTTGCCTTAAAGGGGGTAGAATAGTCGGCCCTTTTTTACTTCATCAAAGCATGTGGAAGTTATGAGCGCTGTTGATACCAATTTGCTGGCCGACCTGGAAATGCGTGGCCTGATTAATCAGATGACCTCGCCAGAAGAGTTGGCGCAACACCTGCAGGAATCACGGACCTTGTATTGTGGGTTTGATCCCACTGCAGACAGTTTGCATATAGGTAGTTTGGTGCCGCTGTTAGTTTTGCGGCGCTTCCAGGAGGCGGGTCATAAACCCTTGGCTCTGGTGGGTGGCGCTACGGGCATGATTGGCGACCCAAGTTTTAAAGCGCAAGAGCGCAAGCTAAATGACGAAGAGACCATTAATGGGTGGGTAGAAAAGCTCAAGCACCAAGTGAGTGCTTTGATCAAGTTTAATGATCAGCCTAATAGTGCCGAAGTGGTGAACAATTATGATTGGACCCACAATGTTGATGTGCTGACCTTTTTACGTGATATTGGTAAGCACTTCTCTGTTAATCAGATGATTCAAAAAGAATCGGTTAAGCAGCGTATTGATCGTGAAGGTGAGGGTATTTCCTTTACCGAGTTCACCTACATGATTTTGCAGGCGTACGATTTTTCTGAACTGTATAACCAGCAAGCTTGCACTTTACAAATAGGTGGCAGTGATCAGTGGGGCAACATTACCGCTGGAACGGAATTATCTCGTCGCCGATATAGGGGGCAGGTGTTTGGTTTGACGTTACCTTTGGTGACTAAAGCTGACGGTACCAAGTTTGGCAAAACGGAATCGGGCACCATCTGGCTGGATGCGAGCAAGACCTCTCAGTATGCCTTTTATCAGTTTTGGATTAACACCGCGGATGCGGATGTTTATAAGTTTTTGCGCTATTTCACGTTTCTTAGTGAAGCCGAGATGCTGGCTATTGAGGAGCGCGACAAGGCGGCCCAAGGCCGGCCTGAAGCCCAGTCGGTATTGGCGCGAGAAGTGACGCAACTGGTGCACGGTGAAGCGGGGCTGCAGGCCGCGCTGCGCATTAGTGAAGCGTTGTTCTCCGGTGATTTGGCACAGCTCACTGATGCAGACCTTGAGCAGTTGTATCAAGATGGTATGCCAGCCAGTGAGGCCGGTGCAGAGTCTTTGGCTTTGGTTGAGGCTTTGGTGAAAACTGGTTTGGCTAAATCTAACAAGATGGCTCGTGAGTTTATCGGCAATGGTGCGGTTAGCATTAATGGTGAAAAGTGTGTTGACTTGGAAGCATCGCTGGCACCGGTAAGCGCCTTGCACGGCTGTTATCATGTGCTTAAGCGCGGCAAAAAGCTGTTCCATCTATTGCGCTGGTAAAGACATTGAAATAAAAAGGGTCAACATTTGTTGGCCCTTTTTATTTGTTGGTCTGTTACAGGGTGGCGCTTGGGTCTGACGCGTTATCAGTGAGATTGTTTTTTATGGCTAATTTGCAAAAAAGTATTGCGCTTTAAGCGCGGTTAGATATAATGCGCGTCCCTGGTTTGAGGGGGCAGCTAAGCTAAGGTTTTAGTCGCTTTCAAATCAAGGCCTTAGGAGAGTTTGAAGAAATTTTTCTAAGGGTAAAAAAGTTGAATTTATTTATCCTTTTTGCTTGACGCTAGTTTATACAGATGTATAATACGCGTCCTCGGTTGAGGCAACGCCCAAGGGCAACGCAGCAACCCCGCTCTTTAACAAGATAATCAAGTAATTCGTGTGGGCGTTTGTTGGCATGGCAATAAGACCTAATTTCGGTTAGGCAACTATCAAA
>JAAERS010000019.1 GCA_024230095.1 Gammaproteobacteria bacterium
TAGAGATCTTCGCATGCCTCAAGATGTTTCTGTACCCGTGGTTCTGGTTGATGGGTCTTCCTATCTATTTCGGGCTTATCATGCCCTGCCACCTTTAACTAACAGTAAAGGCATGCCCACCGGCGCGATTAAGGGCGTCATTAATATGATGCGCAGCCTGCGCAAAGACTACAGCAGCGCCAACATTATTGTTATTTTTGATGCCAAGGGCCCCACATTTCGCAACGAAATGTACAGTGAATACAAGGCCCATCGGCCGCCTATGCCTGATGACTTGCGCCCCCAGATTGCGCCTATTCATGCCATTATACAGGCTATGGGGCTGCCACTGTTGGTCATTCCTGGTGTCGAGGCTGATGATGTAATCGGCACTCTCGCACATCAGGCTACTCAGCAAGGTGTCGATACGCTCATTTCAACTGGCGACAAGGACATGGCACAGCTAGTGAGCAAACACGTTAAGTTGGTCAATACCATGACCAATACCTATATGGATCGTGCTGGAGTGGTGGAGAAATTTGGTGTTACGCCCGAGCAAATTATTGATTATTTAGCGATCACTGGGGATAAGGTGGACAACATTCCCGGGGTGCCAGGGGCGGGGCCAAAAACCGCAGTAAAATGGCTGACGGCCTATGATAGTTTAGAAAACTTAATACAAAATGCGGATGACATTGGCGGAAAAATTGGCGAGAAGCTACGCGCGGCCCTGCCTGATTTACCCTTGTCCAAGCAATTAACAACCATCAAGCTTGATGTGGCACTGGATCATGGGCTGCAAGAGATAAAACCACAGCCTGTTGATCAGGCCGCCTTGTTGGGTTGGTACGAAGAGCTGGAATTTGGTAATTGGGCGCGCGTGTTGCAAGCCGAAGGTGTTACTAGTGCAACACCCATTACCACCGCTGGGCCAGTAGCTAAGCAACCAAATGAAGTCAATCCTGCCCCTGTCATGAACACACGGCCTGTCCCTGTGTCGGTAAACACGACGGATTATCAGCTGCTATTGAATGAGGCTGACGTTCAAGCATGGCTGCAACGGTGCCGTAACCGGACCGGCTTTGCTTTTGATACGGAAACCACTAGCTTGGACTATATGGAAGCGCAATTGGTTGGTATATCTTTGGCCGTGCAGCCTGGAGAGGCGGTGTATATACCCTGCGGGCATGATTATGTGGGCGCACCCGATCAAATTAGTCGCGCACGCTTGATCGAGTTGCTAAAGCCTTTGCTGGAGGACCCTAGCCAACTTATTTGTGGTCAAAACCTAAAATACGATATGAATGTGCTGGCCAAGTATGGCATTCATTGGCAAGCACAAATCAAGGACAGCATGTTGCAGTCATATGTACATAATTCTACCGCCACACGCCACAACTTGGATGACCTGGCCAACCACTACTTGGACCATCAAAACCTAAAGTACGAAGACATTGCTGGAAAAGGCGTAAAACAATTAACCTTCAACCAGATTGACCTAGAGCAGGCGCTGCCCTATGCCGCAGAAGATGCGGACATTGCCTTGCGTCTGTGTTTGTATTTTGATGACTTATTGGCCCTTGAGCCGAGTTTGGCAAAGGTCTATGAGGACATTGAGCAGCCCTTGATTACTGTCTTGGCTAATATGGAACGGACGGGAGCCAAGGTGGATGCCATGTCCTTGGGTATGCAAAGTCAGAACATTGGTCAACGTATGCAGCAACTGGAACGGAGTGCTCATGACCAGGCTGGAGAAATCTTTAATTTGGCGTCTACCAAACAGCTCGGTGGCATTCTTTATGATAAGTTGGGTTTGCCCGTGCTTAAGAAAACGCCAAAGGGTCAGCCGTCTACGGCGGAGCCTGTGCTGCAAGAACTAGCTCAGGATTATGAATTACCTCAGTTATTGTTGGAACATCGTAGTTTGGCTAAACTTAAGTCAACTTATACGGACAAGCTTCCTCTGCAGATCAACAAGGGAACTGGGCGGATCCATACCTCTTATCATCAGGGTGTGACGGCTACCGGGCGGTTATCATCCAGTGATCCAAACCTGCAAAATATCCCTATTCGCACTGCCGAAGGCCGGCGAGTCCGTCATGCTTTTGTGCCCCCGGCAGGGCAAATGATGATGGCTGCAGACTACTCCCAGATCGAATTGCGTATCATGGCACACTTGTCAGCGGATCCGGGTTTGGTGACCGCTTTTGCCAATGGTCAGGACGTGCATCGGGCCACAGCAGCTGAAGTCTTTGAGGTGGCACCGGACCAAGTGACGAGTGACCAACGCCGCAGTGCTAAGGCAATTAATTTTGGCTTAATCTACGGCATGTCAGCATTTGGCTTGGCTAAACAGTTGGGCATTAGTCGTGGTGAAGGTCAGGATTATATTGGGCGCTACTTCAGCCGTTATCCTGGGGTGCAGGATTATATGGACAATACCCGATCCCAGGCGGCAGACTTAGGTTACGTAGAAACGATCTTTGGTCGACGCTTGTATCTGCCAGATATTAAAGCCCGCAATGCCATTGCCCGTCAGGCTGCTGAGCGAACAGCAATTAATGCGCCCATGCAGGGAAGCGCCGCCGATATTATTAAATTGGCGATGATTCATGTGCACCAGTGGCTGGCCAAACAGGATTTGGATGCGCGTATGATTATGCAGGTGCACGATGAACTGGTATTTGAGGTTGCCGAAGCGCAACTAACGGCCCTGCAAGCGGGTGTCAAAGAGGCTATGGAGGGGGCGGCGCAATTGAACGTGCCGCTGGTCGTTGATATTGGCGTGGGGGGCAATTGGGATGAGGCGCATTAGCCTTTAATTAGGCAGATGAAATAATTTTGTATTAGGATGGAACTTATTTCATGGTGGCGACTCAAAGTCATTAACTGCAGTAGTATGCAGTAACAATTACAGAGATAAAAAACAGGCCCTGATGTGTTCCCCTCACATGAGGGCTTTTTTATTGCTTTATCTTGAGTGCCGGCTAGGCGTCATCGTTCGTCAGATGGGGTTTCATCAAGGTTACCAGTTGGCGTTCTAATTCCGGTAAACCATCGCCCTTGCTGGATGAGAAGGTCTGCATAGTGATGAGCCCCTCAGGGTGTTCGGCTAGGCTTTTGCGCACATCGCGCAGGGTGTTCATCATGGCATTGCGTTTGACCTTATCGGCTTTGGTCAGCAATATATGCAAAGCTAGGTCAGAGGCAATACACCAATCCATAATCATGCGGTCAAACTCGCGCATAGGGTGGCGAATGTCCATAACCAGCACAATGCCACATAGTGGTTGGCGCTTTTCAAGGTATTCATTGAGATGTTTTTGCCATTCTTTTTGCATGGCCAAAGGGACCTTGGCGTAGCCGTAGCCAGGCAAGTCAACCAAGCGAGCCCCAGGCACATTAAGTTGGAAAAAATTAAGCAACTGAGTACGGCCAGGTGTTTTGCTGGTGCGGGCTAAACGCGGATTGCGAGTAAGGGCATTAATGGCACTGGATTTGCCAGCATTGGAACGGCCGGCAAAAGCGATTTCTGCTAAAGAGTCGTCGGGGCATTGCTTCAAGCGGCTTGCACTAATAAGAAATTCAGCACTACGAAAATTAATATGTAGTTCGGGCATTGTTAGACCATGGCACAATTTAATGAGCGCCATTTTACCTACTTTGATCAACAATAGGTGATTTTTCCACTATTGTAGGGCAAAAGTCTTGTATGGGTTCTGGTTCTAGACATTGAAGTTGCAAGGTCGGGGCTTTATAATGCCCCCTGCCTTTTGCAGCCCTACCCACCTTTTTAGTGGTAGTGGTGAGGACCCAAATTCTGCAAATTCGTGAAAGTACACGAGTTGCATCTAAACCTACTGGATAGTTACGGGAATACCCATGAAGAAAATCGTTGCATGCATTTTGATGACTTTTGGTTGGATGAGCTTAGCGCACGCGGCCGGTGATGCTACTGCCGGGCAAGGTAAAATAGCTTTATGTGCGGGTTGTCACGGAGCTGATGGTAACAGCATGGTGGCTAGCTTTCCAAAGCTGGCTGGGCAAGGCGAGCGTTATTTGGTTAAGCAAATGAACGACATCCGCTCGGGAGCGCGAGTCATACCTGAAATGACGGCAATGCTAGATAATATGAGCGAACAGGACATAGCGGACATAGCCGCTTACTTTGCTGGGCAGACTTCTACGGTTGGTGCTGCCAAGGCCGAGCTGGTTGTCGCTGGCGAAATGATGTATCTTGCTGGCAATGCTGCCAAGAGTATCCCTGCCTGTGCGGCCTGCCATTCACCCACGGGTGCCGGTAATGCTCAGGCAGGCTTCCCCTCCTTGGGCGGTCAACATGCGGCTTATACCAGCAAGCAGCTTAAAAACTTCCGTACTGAAATGCGTACTAACGATGATGCTAAAATCATGCGCCAAGTTGCCGCTTTGATGAGCGACAAGGAAATTGAAGCGGTAGCTAGTTATATACAAGGCCTGTCTAACTAATAAGGGCAGTTTTAAAAAAGGGTGGCATGGCCACCCTTTTTTATTCTTTAATACGCCTCACAGGCGTCATAAATTGTCGATTAGTACGATGGTAAAGAAAGCGTAAAAATACTAGCGTTGTAAACACTATATGGCAACAATAGGGTTTTTAGTTAAGGCAGTGCATAGGGGAGATAAATAAAATGTTAAGTAAGTTCATCAGGATTTGTGTGTTGGCACTGTTGCCGGTATTGGCGGTCGCAGAAGACTACCAGGCCGGTGTTAATTATGCAGTACTGGCTCAGCCTATTAAAAGCAATACTGGCGTGATTGTTGTTAATGAGTTCTTTGGCTACTCCTGCCCACATTGTAATGCCTTTGAGCCTTCGCTGCACCACTGGGCTGAGCAGCAGCAGAGTGACCTTGCTTTTGTCCCTGTCCCCGTGGTGTTTGGTCGCAGTTGGGAACCGTATGCCAAAGCCTATTATATGGCTCGTCAGTTGGGCATCTTGGATCAAACCCATAGTGCGATGTATAATGCCGTGCACATTCAAAAGCGCCGCATTAGTACACGTGCTGCCTTGCAGAACTTCTTTGCTGAGCAGGGTGTCAATGAAGCAGACTTTGATAAGGCCTATAACTCCTTTGATTTGAAAAATAAGCTGCGTCAAGGCAACCGTTTGGCCGCACGCGCCAAAATTACCGGTGTGCCAACGATGTTAGTAAATGGTAAGTACGTGGTTAATTCTACGATGGCTGGCGGCAATGAAGAAATGTTGCAGGTGGTTGACTTTCTAGTTGCTAAAGAACGTGCTGCAGCGGACCAGTAAGCCCTAAAATATATTCGCCCCAGGGCCTTAGCCTGCCTTTAATCAAGACAAATCGTGCTTGACCGAGTAGAATGTGTAGCTCGGCTTAATACCCATTATTTGGTAAGTAGATATTTCATGAGTGAGCAAGGCCCCAAGCAAACCACACACTTCGGTTTTTCCGAGGTTCCTCTGCACGATAAAGTCGGCCGTGTGGCCGGCGTTTTTCATTCCGTAGCAGCCAAATACGATGTTATGAATGATCTGATGTCTATGGGCATTCATCGCTTGTGGAAGCGCCAAACCATCGAAATGAGTGGTGTTCGCACGGGTAACAAAGTGCTTGACCTTGCTGGCGGCACGGGTGATTTGACAATGAAGTTCAGTGAAATCGTCGGCCCAGAAGGGCAGGTGGTTTTGGCTGATATCAATGACTCCATGATTAAGGTGGGTCGTGACCGACTCATTGACAAGGGTATTGTCGGTAACGTTAATTATGTCCAGGCCAATGCAGAGTGTTTGCCTTTTCCAGACCAGACCTTTGATTGCATTACCATTGCTTTTGGTTTGCGTAATGTAACGGACAAGCAAGCTGCTCTGGAATCTATGGCACGGGTCTTGAAGCCCGGTGGGCGCTTGTTGGTGCTGGAGTTCTCGAAGACGGACAACCCCTTGTTGACTAAGGCCTATGATACCTATTCGTTCAATATCCTGCCAAAAATTGGCAAACTGGTTGCGGATGATGAGGAAAGTTATCGCTATTTGGCAGAATCGATTCGTATGCATCCAGATCAAGAAACCCTTAAGGGAATGATGGAACAGGCTGGGTTGGTAAATTGCCGTTTCCATAACATGACTGGCGGCATTGTGGCCCTGCATTTTGGTATGAAGCCTTAACCATCATCATGAAAGCTGTGCTACGGATTTTTACTTTACTGCGCGTTTGTATTCGTCACCGTTTGGACGTGCCGTTGTTACGTTTGCCCATTCCTTTGGCCGTGCGCCTGGTTATTTGGCTCATGCCCTGGCGTTATCTGGTGCCGGTGCGTGGTGCAGAGCCGGAGCGCGTAAAGGCCGCGCTTATTGATCTGGGCCCGGTATTTGTTAAGTTTGGGCAATTGCTGGCCACACGTCGTGATCTGCTAGCGGAGCAATGGCTAGAGCCTTTAGCAAGCTTGTTGGACAAGGTGCCACCTTTTGCTGGTGCCGAAGCTCAGGCGATTATTGAACAAGCTATTGGGGAGCCTGTTAACACCGCTTTTAAAGAATTTGACCAAACGCCTTTAGCTTCAGCCTCCGTTGCACAAGTGCATGCCGCCCGTCTCAGTAGCGGCGAAGCCGTAGTTGTTAAGGTGATTCGTCCTGGTATTGTGCGCACCATTCGCCGCGATATTAGGCTCATGCGCGCCCTGGCTGGGCTATTGCACACCTGGGTTCCTGATTTACGCCGCCTACGCGCCCATGCTGTCATTGATGAATTCGAAAAAACGTTATATGACGAGCTGGATTTACAGCGAGAAGCCGCTAATGCTAGCCAACTTAAGCGCAATTTTGCTGATTCTGAGCTGCTTTATATTCCCCAGATATATTGGCAATAT
This sequence comes from Gammaproteobacteria bacterium, assembly GCA_024230095.1. Lineage (GTDB taxonomy): Bacteria > Pseudomonadota > Gammaproteobacteria > Pseudomonadales > Balneatricaceae > Njordibacter. Next base: position 6,854 of record JAAERS010000019.1, read on the forward strand.
ACCAACCCTAAGGTGCTTGTACAGGAGCGTATTTTTGGTCTTCAGGTAAATGACATTGAAGCCATAGACGCCGCCGGTATTGATCGCAAAGAGCTCGCTAGAGTCGGTGTAGAGATCTTTTTTACGCAAGTGTTCAGGGATAGCTTTTTTCATGCAGACATGCATGCTGGTAATATTTTTGTCAATTCAGCTACGCCCAGTCAACCGCAGTATATGGCTGTGGATTTTGGCATTGTAGGTAGCCTTACTCGTGAAGACCAAGCCTACTTGGCGCGCATTCTATTGGCTTTTTTTGAACGTGACTATCACCAAATTGCTCAGCTACACGTAGATTGTGGCTGGTTGCCGGCGGATACACCGGTGCATGAATTTGAAGGTGCCATACGTACCGTTAGTGAGCCTATATTTGATAAGCCTTTAGCTGAAATTTCTTTTGCTCAGGTACTGTTGGGTTTATTTCAAACGGCTCGACGTTTTAACATGCAGGTGCAACCCCAGCTAGTGCTCTTACAAAAGACTATGCTCAATATCGAGGGCCTAGGGCGCCACCTCTACCCGCAATTGGATTTGTGGCAAACGGCGCAACCCATTTTGCGCAAGTGGTATCAGGCCCAAGTTAGCCCTAAAACAGTGGTGCGCCAATTGCGTGATAATTGGCCAGACATGGCACAGCAGTTACCGCAACTGCCTGGCTTGTTGCACGCTGCTTTGGAGCAGCAGTCCAAGTCACAAGTAAACATAGAAATGCCTCCGCTAAAGAGATCAAAGGGCCATTGGTTGCCCATAGCCATCCTAACCATCAGTTTGGCCACACTGCCTATGGACTGGTATGCACTATGGCATTATGCACCGTTAAATAGCTTAGTGATTGCTGCTGCTTTGGTCTGGCTGTGGCGAGGCAACAGGTAATAATATGAGCTGGTTAGACGAAATAAGTTGGAATACACAAGGGCTGGTTCCTGCCATTGCCCAGGATCATGTCACGGGTAAGATTCTCATGATGGCTTGGATGAATAAAGAATCATTGCAGCTTACTATGCAAGAAGGTCGAGCCATTTATTGGTCGCGCTCGCGGGGCAAGTTATGGCGCAAGGGCGAGGAATCTGGCAATGTGCAAGAGCTCAAAGAATTGCGTTTGGATTGTGACGGGGATGTTGTTTTATTGTCAGTAATACAACATGGAGGGGTTGCTTGTCATACGGGCCGCCCCCATTGTTTTTATCAGCGCTTGCAGAACGGTGTTTGGGTTAGTGACGTAGAAGTAGTGAAAGATCCTAAGGAAATGTACTCATGAGTGACGTTTTACAGGCTTTGCAAGAAGTGTTGGAGCAGCGCAAAAAAGCCGCGCCAGACAGTTCTTATGTGGCTAGTTTGCATGCCAAAGGTTTGAATAAAATACTTGAAAAAATAGGTGAGGAAGCGACAGAAACTATTTTGGCTGCAAAAGATGCCGAAATCTCGGGTTCGACTAAAGAGGTGATTGCCGAAACGGCTGACCTGTGGTTTCATTGCCTTGTAATGTTGTCGCAACTAGATGTTGAGCATACAGCCGTATTGGCTGAACTGGAGCGACGTTTTGATTTGTCGGGGTTGGTTGAGAAGGCCAATCGCACTAAGTAAGTTGCATATAACAACTATTAAAATTGATATATTGGAGTAAGACATGGGTTTAGGTGGTATTAGTATTTGGCAATTGGTTATTGTATTGGCCATCGTTTTGTTGCTCTTTGGGAGCAAGAAATTACGTAACATTGGCGGCGACTTAGGTAGTGCTGTTAAAGGCTTCAAAAAAGCCGTAAATGATGGCGATGATGCCAAAAAAATCGAAAATCAGGAAGACGCCGCATTTACAGCTGATACAGCCGACAAAACGGCTGCAGCTGATAAAGAAAAAACCGAAAAGTAACGGTTGATATATGTTTGATGTCGGTTTTACAGAACTGATGCTGGTGGGCATTATTGGTCTCATTATTTTGGGCCCCGAACGCCTGCCTGTAGCGGCTCGCACCGTCGGTAAATGGGTGGGCAAGGCGAAACGCACGGTAAGTGGTGTGCAGCGCGAAATTCAAGAGGAACTACGCCTCGAGGAAATCCGCGGCAAAGCACAAGCTAACCGCGAAGCCATAAAGGATCGTATGGCCGAATTACGTGACGAGGCGGAGCTTATGGAGGCGCCAGTTGTTGCGGCTGACGCAACTAAGGATGAGTTGGCTGATGTCGAAGCCTCAGAAAGCCCAAATGCTGAGCCGAAGGCCGAGGGTGATGGTTCCCATGGCGCGCAGCCCTTTAGTGAGCCGAGTAGTCTTGCGGCTGCGCAAGTGGCTAGCGAAACGTCCACAGATATGGACACTACTGATAGTTCTAAACAGAGCTAATGGTTATTCAGAATTTTGTTGAGTAGAACAACATGAGTAATGCTACCGTTGATGAACAGGCCAAGACAGACGAGCTCCCTCTAATGGGGCATCTGTTAGAACTGCGTAATCGCTTGTTAAAAGCAGTGGTGTTGGTGGTCATCTTTTTTGCAGTGATGTTCCCATTTTCGAATGAGCTGTATCTATACTTATCTGAGCCCTTGCGCAGTTTGCTGCCAGAAGGTTCAACCATGATTGCCACCCAGGTGGCGTCACCGTTTTTGGCACCTTTTAAATTGACCATGGTGTTGGCGCTATTTATAGGCATGCCATTTATCCTGCACCAGGCTTGGAGTTTTATTGCACCAGGCTTGTATAAGAAAGAAAAGCGCCTTGCCGTACCTATGTTGGTCTCCAGTATTTTTCTATTTTATGCTGGAATTGCTTTTGCTTACTATGTGGTATTTCCTTTGATGTTTGGTTTCTTTACGGCCACAGGCCCAGAAGAAATTGCTGTCATGACGGATATTAGTGCGTACTTGGACTTTGTGCTAAAAATATTCTTTGCCTTTGGCATCGTATTTGAAATACCCATTGCTACTGTGCTAATTATCTGGACCGGCGCTACCACACCCGATAATTTGTCCAAAAAGCGCTCCTATGTATTGGTCAGCTGCTTTGTTGTTGGCATGTTGATCACGCCACCAGACGTCATTTCTCAAACTTTGCTGGCTGTCCCTATGTGGTTGTTGTTTGAAATTGGCATTGTGTTCGGTCGTATGGTGAAACCACGTAGTGATGATGATGGTGTAGAAGATGATGTTACCGAGTCTACCATCGTTGAGTAGTGTTATTTAAAGCTAGATAAAAGGTCAGCTTAGCTGGCCTTTTTTGTGCTTGGTCTACCTTGGTCATTCGGCGAGCTGCTTACCAGTTAGCTAAAAGCGCTTTTTTGGCACTAATTGACAAAAAGGTATTGCGCTTTGTTTGGGGTTGGTTATAATACGCCTCCCTTGATTGAGGTGAGTCCTTAAACGGTTCTCAACAAGAAGGATTTATTCTTCTAGATCAAGGGCTTAGAGAGATTTGCAAAAACTTTCTAAGGGTGAAAAAGTTTAATTAAATTCACTTTTTCACTTGACGCAGGATTATACGGATGTATAATACGCGTCCTCGGTTGAGGCAACGCCCAAGGGCAACGCAGCAACCCCGCTCTTTAACAAGATAATCAAGTAATTCGTGTGGGCGTTTGTTGGCATGGCAATAAGACCTAATTTCGGTTAGGCAACTATCAAA
>JAAERS010000020.1 GCA_024230095.1 Gammaproteobacteria bacterium
AGAAAGGACTGGTGAGTATTAAACGTTGATTAAAAAAACGAGAACCGAAGGGAAAATAAGCGTTCTGCCCCACAGGTAACAATTGCCTAATAACAGAAATATGCACATTACACCTTGGCAAATTCAATGAACTCTAGGGGGACTTTATCGCTAGCCAGCCTCCAAAACTAGGGATTAATTCAGGGTAGCCACAGGGCCTAAATTTGCGCATACAAATCACTAAGGCTAGAAGATCGTAGTACCATTTTGCCGGCAAACACCTGCTGACTCGCTGGTGTTTCTGGATTCTCCATTTCACTAACCAATGTCTTTACCGCAGCCTGGCCCATCTCTTCGATAGGCTGACTAATGGTAGTCAATTGATGACCTGGCCAAGCCGCTGCTGGCACATCATCAAAACCAATAATTGTGAGGTCTGTTGGTATAGATAACCCAAACAACGTTCTAGCAGCGTGCATGGCCCCCAATGCCATCAGGTCGCTAGCACAAAAAATGGCATCTGGCCTGGGCTGCATGTTAAGCAATCGTTGAGTCGCCTCATAACCGCTATCAAATGTATAGTCACCTACTTCTCGCTGATACAAAGTTGCGCCCCGCTCACGCAAGCGTTCGCAGAAACCAAGCTCTCGGTCTACCCCTGTTTGCTCTTCCTGGATACCCGCGATATGCGCTATATATTGATGTTTAGCATCCACAATCACATCGGCAGCCATGCGACCGCCGGCATAGTTGTCTACGCGTACAGCACTAATGTCCAAGTCTTTAATATAACGGTTAAAAACCACCACCGGCGTACTTAAATTACGACAGTGTTGAGCAACTTTTTGTGACATTAAGGCAGAAAGAACGATAACCCCGTCCACTTGGTATTGAGTGAGTTCAAATAAAGCCGGGTCAACATCAACTTCAGATTCCACCGAAAATAGGAGAATTTGCCAGCCCTGCTCTTGTAGGGACAGGCTTAATGTGTGAACAATCTTAGCAAAAAATTGATTCTCTAATTGAGTGACAACCACACCCACTAAGCCAGACTTTTGCACTGCTTTAGTTCGCGCCGATGACATGCTTCTAGCAATTGCATTGGGCTGGTAGCCCAACTCTGCAGCCGCCTTCAGGACCTTCTCCTTGGTAGCTTTTGCAATACTGCGACCTGGCGAAAAAGCTCGCGATACAGCTGATTGAGATACCCCCGCAGCTTGTGCAACATCATACGAATTAGGTGGTCTATTAGCCAACATAGGCTCCTTGACGAGATTTGAATACAGGAATTATATTAATGCACCCAAAGGCCACTATAATAAAACGACTTAACCGCCATCTTACAGCATATTAAGCCCTACCTATTCAATAAATATGAACAAATTCGTTAATCGGCTTCGCTAAAACGGTTTTTGTATCGCTTATTTATACTGCGATAGGGCACCATTATAACGCGGCTATTTTTGACTTCATATGGCCACTTTCAGCATTGAGTTTAGTAGCAATGTTTGGGTATCCAAATGCAACAAAGTTATCATTATTTTTCTTAGACCCCCTCCTAGGATTGAAACTGCAATAGAGAGCAAGTAATTAATTGTATAAACAATGGTGTTGACTCTGTGGGCTATTTAATACACCATTAGTGCATGCGCATGCATAAAAACAAAAAATTTTGCTTACTCGCTGCATGCGCAGTACTTTATTCGAACAAGGCTATTGAAGGGGGACTTACCATGACCGAAGAAGAGCTAGACGATCTATTTGATGCTATCTGTGAAGGTGACAGAGACACCGTTGTCAGCTTAGTAGAAACGGCCATTAATAATAAAGATGACGTCAGTGTTCTTCTTAATGAAGCGATGATTCCGGCCATGGGAGAGGTTGGTAACCGTTTCTCAGAGAATATTATTTTTGTGCCTGAAATGCTGGTAGCTGCACGAGCCATGCAAGGGGGCATTAATCTGATCGAGCCCATATTAGCAAGCTCAGGCCATGAACCTATTGCTAAAGTAGCAGTTGGTTCTGTCAAAGGAGACCTGCACGACATTGGCAAAAACCTTGTTATCATGATGCTTAAAGGAGCTGGTTTCCAAGTAGAAGACTTGGGCGTCGATGTTGACATACCCATATTTGAAGAGGCGGTTAATAATGGTTACAAAATCCTATGTTTAAGCGCTCTACTCACCACAACCAAAGATGAAATGCGCACTGTTATAAACCACTTTAAAGATTGGAAAAATGTAAAAATCGTAATTGGTGGTGCAGTTATAACACAGGAATTTGCCGATATTATTGGTGCAAACGCGTTTGGTGCTGATGCATCCGAGGCCGTCAAAGCGGTACATTCTTGTATTGCAGCCTAATATCAAGTTCGTATCTTTATGCTGGTTACGGGCGGCTTAGCCTTTCCAACTTTTTGCTATAAACAAAACCTCCAAAAAAATACTAATCTATCCAGTCGCCCCATTATTTTTAGAGGCCATAATGCAAACTTATCAACTTGATACTCCTGCTTTACTAAATCAAGCCATGCAAAGGATTATGAGAAAGAAGGAAATTAAGACAGCGCTAGATAAAAATGCCATTACTCGTGAACAAACCCTACAGTGTTTAAAGCAAGCCTACCGGTGTTTGAACGAATTGTGCAAACCAGTTGCTGTGGTTTTGCCGATAAGCGCTAACTTGTTCAGCTTAGACAATCATTTTGTTCTGCTCGCGGGTGAGACGCGTATTAAATCAGTTCGAATGTCCAGGCACCTTTCATGTAACGCAGCCCAAGCTTATCTCTACCTATTTAGCTGTGGCTATGACAGCCGAGAGGCTTTCTGCTGGCTGCAACAAGATTATTCTGCTTACCACTTCCAAGACATGCTAAGTAATGAGTTGCTGTTCGCTATAGGCAGACAACTTCATCGTGGAATAAAGCAATTGAACCCCAACAAAAACTGTTACCGCTACCCTATCCAGACAGACCAACAATCAAACGAGATAGCTAACGTAACATGGGATGCCGAAAAAACACGCTCATTGTTGAAGCTGTTTAACGCTTATGATTTAGGAATCACATGTAACCCTAAAGGTTGTTTCACACCACTTCATTCTATTCTTGGAGTAATGATGACTACACCCAAAGGTCCTGCTTTAAAAAAAGCGTGCTGAAGAGCACGTAGCCTACCAAATTCGTTTTACAACTTGACCCCTGTCAATCAATCAAACTCTATGATTTGACCGGCGCATGCGCATCCATGCAATATTGAATGCGCATGCATGCACTTGCACAAAATTACTATGCGATACCAAGGATGCTTTATGACCATGACCCCCAGAGAAAACTTTAACCGCGCTATGAATCACCAACAACCCGACCGCGTACTGGTGGACATGGGTAAGCACATCGGTTCTATCCATAAAAAAGCTTACCTAAAACTAATGGAACACCTACCTGATGTGGAGATGAACAATCAGGATAGAATCCTAGACCGCATGGCGCAAACAGTGATTCCAGACGAAGCCTTACTGCAACGTTTTAATATTGATTTTCGTTGGCTAGTACCAAATTGGGTTCAAGTTACGGAGCGAGAAGATACCAACGGTTACATCGACATGTGGGGTGTGCCCTATCGTGCCACGGCTGACGAAGACCATTTTGCGGTGGACGGAGCGCCTTTAAAAAATGCCACCCTAGCAGACCTAGAAACCTATGCTTGGCCAGACCCGTTTGATGAAGACCAGTTTAAAGGCCTAGCAGAGCAAGCCAAATACTGGTTTGAGAATACCGATTACGTTATTGGCGCAGACGCCATTAAAGCTGGCCCATTAATGACGGCATTACAAATGCGGGGCTATGAACAGTTCTTTATGGATTTGGTTATTGACGTTGAATTTGCCGATGCTCTGTTGAGCAAAATAACTGACCTGTTAAAACAAATGTGGACTCGTTATATGCAGGAAGTGGGCTCCTATGTACAGATTGCCTATGTAACGGATGATCTAGGCACACAGACATCCATGCTCATGTCTCCCAAGCTGTTTCAGCAGCGTATTAAACCCAAAATGCAAGAACTACACGAACACATTAAAAGCTTAGCTGACGTTAAGTTAATGATGCACACCGATGGTGCTGTGCTGCCGGTAATCGAAGATATCATCGAAATGCAAGTAGATGTCATTAATCCAGTACAAACTTCAACTAGCGGCATGCAAGACACTGCCAATCTAAAGCAGCAATTTGGAGAACGTTTGAGCTTCCATGGTGCTATCGATGTGCAGCAGTTTCTGCCTAATGCCAACTCGCAAGAACTACGCTGGGAAGTGGCCAAAAGAATACAGGACTTGGGCACCGAAGGCGGCTTCATCATCGCCCCCTGCCATAACATTGGCCATGATATCGCACCGGAGAACGTAATCGCTTTATTCGACTTAATCAACGAGTTAGGCACATACCCACTGCAACTCAATGATGAAATTGCCCTTAACCAATCCTATTTCGCCAACCATTAAGGATAAATCTAGACCAACCCATTAAGGTAGAGAGATACACCATGACAACAACTTATAACAACCCGGTAAAACAGCAGTTAAAAGATGGCCAAAAAACCTGCGGGGCTTTTTTGCAACTAACCAGTAACATTGCCGCTGAAATCTTAGGCCAAGCTGGATTCGACTGGCTTATTATCGACATGGAACACGCACCGGGTGACTTTTCTAACTTACTTGGCCAACTGCAAGCTATTGGTAAGAACAATGCAGTGCCATTTGTTAGAGCACCATGGAATGATGCAGTAGCCATAAAGAAAATTCTCGACACGGGCGTACAAGGGGTACTTATCCCTTATGTTAATACAGCAGCCGAAGCCGCGGATGCCGTTAGTGCCTGTAAATACCCGCCATTAGGTGTTCGCGGTGTAGCCGGTAGCCCAAGGGCTGCAGGTTATGGCACGAATGTGCAGAACTATATTGCGAATGCCAACCACGAAACTGTTGTCTTGGTTGCAATAGAAACCCCTGAGGCCGTTGCTAATCTAGATGAAATACTGGCCACACCTAACCTTGACGGTATCTTCATCGGTCCAATGGATCTGGCAACGAGCATGGGCTACCTAGGAAATCCAGGACACCCAGAAGTACAGCAAGCTATCGCCACCATCGAACAGAAAACCTTAGCTTCGGACAAATTCTTAGGCACTATCGCACCGACTTGGGAAAAAGCACAAGCATGTTATGACAAGGGCTACCAGTGGTTAATTTTAATGCAAGACAGCACTGGCCTAGCGGCCCTAGCAAACGCTACAGCAGTCAAGTTCAAGCAAGCTTATCGTAATTAGAATTTGAAATAACAACCCGTAAATTGCCGCTAGCAAGGGCATTTCTTTGAGGAGTAGAAACATGACAGAGCAACACAGTATTCAGCCCGACCACGCTTATAATTTGCGTATAGTAGGCCATTGCGACCAAGGTGGCCGAGCAGATGGTGTACAAGTAATGGTGTCGGGTGGCTATGCCTACATAGGCCATGTTTTCTCTGGCGGCTTTACGGTTGTTGACGTACGCGACCCAGCAAACCCTACTTTCGTTAAGCATATCGAGCAGCCCGCTGGCACATGGAGCCAGCATCTTCAAACTCATGGTGATCTGCTGTTAATTGTGAACATGAAAGACATGTTGCAGGATGAAAAAATCGATGCGGGCGAATACTACTCCGGCTCCATTGGCGACAAAGTAGACACGTCTGGCAGCAACCAAAGCTACTCATCGGGTATGCGGGTGTTCAATATTGAAGACCGTGCTAATCCAAAGGAAATTGGTTTCATGCACCTTGATGGTTTGGGCGTGCATCGAATTTGGTATACGGGTGGACAATGGGCTTACATCTCAGCCCTGCCACCTGGCTTCACCGATGATATTTTTATCATCGTCGATATGTCTGACCCAACAAACCCTGTACCCGTAAGCAAATTATGGTTGCCAGGTATGAATACGGCAGCCAATGAGAAGCCCGACTGGGACCCGAAACATCGTTTCGCCTTGCACCATGCCATTGTCAAAGGTGACTTGGCTTGCGGCGCCTGGCGAGATGGCGGTGTCACCACGATGGATGTTAGTGACCGTTATAACCCAAAACTTCTTAGCCACACGAATTTTGTACCGTCCTTTGATGGGGGCACCCACAACACCCTGCCCCTGCCAGGCCGAGACTTATTGATTGTAGTTGAAGAAGCCGTATTTGATAACTGCGAAGATGGTATCAAGCGCAACTGGGTATTTGATATTCAAGACCCCACCAAGCCCATCAGCATTGCCACCTTGCCTATCCCCAAAGATGCCAACTACCAAGCAAAAGGTGGACAATTTGGCCCTCACAACATCCATGAAAACCGTCCTGAAAGTTTTCAAAGCGAAGAGCTTCTGTTTGTAACCTATCAAAATGCAGGCCTACGCGTTTATAACATTCAAGATCCCTTCCAGCCTGTTGAAGTAGCGGCATTAGTGCCACCAGCACCAGAAAAACTTATGGACTACCGCCCAAATCGGCCCAAAGTTGTTGATACAACCGACGTATTTGTTGACGAAAATGGTTTGATTTACATAACCGACTCTAATGCCGGCCTGTATATTCTAGAAATGGAAAACATATAAAAAACAAACACATCTAGACAACTAGGAGTAGATAGATGAAAAATGTACTTGTTATTGGTCAGATTCATGCGTCAGCTCAGCAAATGCTCGCTGCTGCAACAGACATCAAAGCACACATGATTACCGATCCTGGCGCCAGCGTGCCCGCCGAACAAATAAACCAAGCGGACGCCATATTAATTCGTTATGGCGTATTAACAGAGGCCGACCTAGCCGACACCCCTAACCTGAAGTTAGTTTCTCGTCATGGGGTTGGTTGCGACAACTTGCCTGTTAGCAGCTTATCTGAACGTGGTATTCCCGTCACCATCGTTGGCCCAGTCAATGCGGTATCGGTTGCCGAGCAAACTATTGCTATGCTGCTGGCCTTAAGCAAGCAGATTGGCCAATATGATGCCGCTGTGCGAAATGGTAATTGGAACATTCGTGACACCCTAGCAGTGAGGGAAATAGCGAATAAAAAAGTACTGCTCTTAGGCCTGGGAAGAATTGGCCGTGAAGTCGCTCGACGATTGCAGGCATTTGATATGCAAATAATGGCTTTCGATCCTTTTGTATCTGAACAAGAAGCGCAAGACCTAGGCGTAACCAAAGTACATGATTGGCACGAGGTACTCGGCGAGGTTGATGTACTCAGCATTCACCTACCTTTTACTGCAAAAACCCAAAACATCATTGATGCAGAAGTATTCAACACCATCAAACCCAGCGCTATTATTCTGAATGCTGCACGTGGTGGACTCATTGATGAAGAAGCGTTATGTCACGCACTAGGTAACCGCATGAAAAGTGGGGGCGCAGGCATAGATACCTTCGCTAGTGAACCCGTACCAACCGATTCACCATTGCTAAATCTGCCCAATTTGCTCACTAGTCCACATAGTGCTGCCCTGTCAGAAGAAGCTGCCCAACGCATGGGCGAAGTGGCCGTCCAAAATATCATCGATGGCTTTAATGACCAGCTCAAACCTGAACTGATTTTCAATCGGCAAGGGTTGTCAAAATAAGCCCCTCAGGGCTTTAGGGACGCATACTATGTCAAACCACATACCAACCGAAGTTTATCTGTCGTTTATAGACAAAACCATTGAAATTCATTGGGACTATCATGCTTGGTTGATGACGGCTGTATGGTTTGGCTTGGTCCCCTTTGCCCTCATGGCTGTTCGTTACTTTAAGCCAAAGCCAACGTTATATGGCATACCTAAAGGTACCTCAAAGCTGTCACCAAAATTGATTTGGTGGACAATCCATTTCACCTGCCTTTACCTAGCTTTAGGGTTATCCCTCGCAGGTATGCTAGCAGCTATAGTATCGAACGGTGGCATTAGTGGTTCTACCCATTCATGGTGGGGCTTAGCCACTATTACGTTAGCCATTTTACAGCTTGTATCCGCTTGGTTTAGAGGCTCTCACGGTGGTAAGCATGGTGCTAATTCCAATCCCAATGAGCCTAGCACTTGGCGCGGCGATCATTACGATATGACACCACAAAGGCGCTGGTTTGAGGCTTATCACAAAACGGCGGGGTACTTCACTATGGTGCTTGCCATGGGAGCAGTGGCCAGTGGACTCGCTCAGTACTGGATGCCTATTATTGCCATTTACATTGTTACCGTGATAGTAGGAACGCTGTTATTAGCGGTATGGCTGGAAAGAAAGGGGTTTCGTCAAGATATGTATCATTCGGTTTACGGTAACCATCCTCAACATCCTTTTAACAAACGCCGTAAATTAAGTAAAAAATGCTCTAGTATGTAAGTAGTTATGACAGATCTGTCATATTGCGCGGAAGAATAAAAATCATAGCATGCACCTGCTAAAGTTAAGAAGGCCAAACTTGTGACAAAGTTGTGTAAAACAGATATGCCCCCAAGCCTTAAATATAGGGAGGCTTGAGGTTCACTTGAGAAAAGAAGTGGCGCGCCCGACACGATTCGAACGTGTGACCGCCTGGTTCGTAGCCAGACGATCTTAATAAACATACAGCAACATAGATACCCACATTTCCTTATATATCA
>JAAERS010000021.1 GCA_024230095.1 Gammaproteobacteria bacterium
GCTTCGATGCCGTCCAGCTTGATCTCGTCGGCATCTTCAAAGTTGTTGGTGTTGGCGTTAGATAGATATAGCGCCTTGATCTCTGCCGCTTCAAGATCAGCGGTTGCCGATGTCTCGATGTTCGCCAGCTTGGTGTTTTCATCAACACTAAACAAGCTCGGTAGATCACCGGTTGTAACAAAGTTAGCGAGTTCCGTTGCTGTTGGCGCACGGTAAACCGGTACAGCGTGTGAACCGGTATTAGGGATACCAGACTCAAGCTCGGTTAGCTTTTCGCTTTGTGCCGTGTGTAGATCGTAATCTGATTTAGTCAGATTCTCGTAAACTGTGCCTGTGAAGACATCGTTGCGTAATACTGCATAGCTCATAGGTTTGTCCTTCCTGTTTTAAAAAATAATACCGTCAGTGGTAATGGCTTTGTTATTCTGTGACAGCGTCCCTGTTGCGCCGTTGGCTGTAATTATACCCCCATCTTTGACCGCTAAGTCATAATCATACGCACCATTACACACTGTATCTGTTGCGTTGATTGTTCCACCCCTCATGGCTATAAAGCCGTACTGTGGTGAATTGATGAAGCCAGCGCCTGGTAGCACATCAGCAGTTGATCCTGCACCAATACTCAAAACGCCATGCTTGCCGATGTTTAGAGACGTTGCGCCGAACTGGAAAACGGTATCAATCTTAGGCAATACGCCGCCCATTGATACGCCAAATGCTGGATATGCCTCAAGTTCATAGTCGGTAGTTGAGAAATTCTGAGTTAATGCTGAATCGTCTATGGTTACTATAGCGTCTTGGCTTCTAAGTGTTATGAATCCAAAGTGCTGCCCAC
>JAAERS010000022.1 GCA_024230095.1 Gammaproteobacteria bacterium
AACATGAGCGTTGTAATAACAAGTAGTATGGGGGTATAGAGCAGCACGATTATAATACCGATCATTGCTTCGCGTGGTGGTGCCATTAACCATGAATAGCTCCAGCGAATAATGAGTGCCGCTAGAATAAGTAATGCAACAATCCCTCGAGTATTCAGCGAGAGATAGCGCCACATTAGGAGAACCGCACTCATAAATACCAGCCAACCGAAGGCAAACTGAAAGGAGACGTTTGTTCCAAAACCAACGAAACCGGATATAACGACCCCTGCGGCCATAAAGCAGGCAGTGGCGATAATGGTCAGGAGTATGCGAGATGCCGAATCTTGATCTAGCGTTCGCGCGCTCGAAGGGGGTTCCAATTGCGAAGAGAGAGTTTTATCGCTCGGCCTATTCATGTCTTGTAGTCTTCTTGTATTGGCTTTGTATTATAAGGTAGTTCAGCTAGGCGCTGCGGGGACGCTGTAAATCTGCATACAGCTGTATAGCCATGCGTTTGAAAAAGTATCCCTTCCCAGCATACGTCGTCAAAGAATATGGAGCGAACTGCCCGTTGCCCCGTAGACTTTTTTCTAACCGTTGCTTCACCAGTCTAGCCTGCCAGGCGCAGCTTGTGTATTTTTCGTTTTATC
>JAAERS010000023.1 GCA_024230095.1 Gammaproteobacteria bacterium
CCCCCTTGGGCCTAATTGAATTGTATATACCCTATGTGGATAGTGGTTTTGAAGACACCTACTCTACCACCTCCAATAGCCGTGTGTTCGAGGACCTGGCTTTGTTTTGTGGTGAAATTTTATAAACTCAATGCCGGTATTTTGGCAGTCAGAGTGCCAACATCAGCGCTAAACTAGCTGGCCGATGCAAACTCGATGATGGCGCTGGTCGTTATGAAGATGCAGACCTTAAGGGTAACACTAAAGTAGGGTGACTTTTGGTGCGCAAGGATAGCCATGGCCGTGCAACAAGTCGTACAATGGGTTGTGAAGACCGTTGATAAAATCGATAAGGTAATGACCATGTCTGAACAAGATTCACCCAGCGCTGGGCGTTGGTATAGTGGCCTCTTGGTGGCCGTATTCACATTGCTAATAGGCTATAACCTATACCGCTTAGGGCAAGTGCAGGAAGCGTGGGTTTGGCGCCAATGGTTGACCGTGGCGGCGACTGTTGCTTTAGCTTGGTTGTTATGGAAAGAGATCAAGCGCTGGTTGAGCCGAGTATAATTTAGGCTCCCGAAGCTGTTGCTAAGGAGAGCCATAATCTGATGGCGCTCCCGGCAAGATAAAATAACATACAAACTTAATCTGGCTAGTTTATTTCAAACATAATTTCCGTCTTGCGCAAAAACGGTGGTACCCACGGTGGGCTGTACTGGGCATATCCCGGTAACCCGCTAGCGTTAAGTTGGTTGGCTTCTATATAATTCAGCAATTGCATTTGATATTTGCTAATGTTTTTGTCTGAAAAACTCCCCCTGAAGGTAATTGCTGCCATGGTTTTGGCAGGAATTTCTATCAATTTAACCTTGTCATTATTGGGCTGAGGTATTGATTGCATAGTGTATTCTTGTGGCATAACAAAACTAATTTGCCAGGTTTTATCTTGCCCCGTAGATTGTTGTTGTACGGGGACGGTCATGGCAATTTTTGTGCTTTCCTTTTGCTGTACAGGAGCGGTCATGGCAATATCTTGCTGGACGGTATTATTGCCAAAAATATAGTCTGCGAGCAGGCGAAAGCCATCGCTAGAGGCATCTTTGCGTGTGCCATTCACTTCTACCCCCGCAATGATCATGGCAGCATAACGACGTACCTCAATGTTTTCTTGTGATTGTATGACTTCATAGTCTGGTTTTTCTATTTCGGCCATTGCTGTTCCTGTAAATAAAAATCCGATTAATATTAAGATGCTAAATTTGGTTACTACAACCCATCTCATAGTTATCTCCACTCAATTTGTCTGTTATTAGCTTTAGCACCGCTCGATGTCATCAATTTAAAGAGATCACTATTGTTTTTCTTGTTTAAGAGCATAGTGGTGCCGCTTCAAACTTGTTTACTGAAGGAATTAACATTTGTCAAGTGTAGTGTCGTTCTACTTACGTAGTATTACATTTCGTACGACATCCCTATTTCTTAATCAGGTATAGATTGTGATGATATCGCGACCCAAAGAGGATGGCGTATGTTGTTTGATTCGGGCTCGGATCACGACTTACCAATGCAAATTTATCATGTGTCAAGGAGACAATTACCATGACTGACTTAATTGAATCTCAACTTATTAATGAAAATAGGCGTCATTTCCTCAGTGGTGGCGTTAGTGCTGGTGTTCTTGGGGCGGGGTTGGCAGCAGGCCTTGTGACTACTCAAGCACAGGCGGCCAGTGGCACTAATAGCAATAATAATCGTATGGCCAAATACAAGGCGGATCAACTGGAACGCGTCACGCAAACACTCGTACCACCACCATTTGTGCCTGAATTTGAACAGGTGGCCCATGGTAAGCCCAAGGTAGTGGTGGTTAAGCTTACTGTAGAAGAAAAAGAGGTAACTCTAGAAAACGGTGCTAAAGCTTGGGTTTGTGCCTTCAATGGCAGTGTGCCTGGGCCGTTGATTGTCTGTCACCAATATGACTATGTGGAACTGACATTAGTCAACCCCAGTACTAACCAGCTTAGCCATAACATTGACTTGCATGCAGCCACTGGTGCCTTGGGTGGTGGTGAGCTAACCATGGTTGGCCCGGGACAAGAAGTCACTTTCCGCTTTAAAGCGACCAAAACAGGTACTTTCGTTTATCACTGTGCGCCAGGTGGCATTATGATTCCATGGCATGTGGCTATGGGTATGTCAGGAGCCATTATGGTTTTACCAAGGGAGGGGCTTAGTGATGGCCAAGGCAATGCGATTACCTATGATCGGGCCTACTATGTCGGTGAAACGGAGTTCTATGTGCCGCAGGATGAGCAGGGTAACTTTAAGCGTTATAACACCATCATGGACACTATGAATGATGTCTTGGCAGCCATGAAAGCGCAAAATCCTTCACATATCGTCTTCAATGGTTCAGTGGGCGCATTAACGGGGAAGAATGCCATGACAGCAGCGGTGGGTGAGTCCGTGCTGTTTATCCATTCACAAGCTAATCGTGATACCAGACCACATATTATTGGTGGCCATGGTGACTACGTGTGGGCCGCAGGTTCCTTTTCTGACGTGCCGCAAAGAGATCTAGAAACATGGATGGTCGCCGGCGGCAGTGCTTGTGCCGCTATATATAAGTTTCTCCAACCCGGCTTGTATGCCTATGTGAACCACAATCTTATTGAAGCCATCATGAAAGGTGCCGCTGCGCATATTAAGGTTGATGGGGTTTGGGACGATGACCTGATGACGCAAGTCAGTCAACCAGCGGCTATTAGCGCCTAGTTGAGCGGGTGCACGAGGGTATGCTGATGGCCTGGTGGAGTAGATGTGCGCAAATAATCGTTTTGGCCTCTGCTGCAATGGTGGCTACGGAAGTGCCGGCAGCCGAACAGGTCCACCATGGCCTGCAGGCTGCTATTTACCAGTGGTATGGCAAGTTAGATACCATAATGAACGCTTCTCATCATCTACTATCCATCGGTCAGCCACGCCATGTGGGTCAAGGTGATCAAGCTCATGTGGAAGTGAACGTGCAGCTCGAAAGCCAAGAGCGGCGCCTTGGACAAAGTCATTACCCCGGCCATTATGAAGAGCAAGTTTTGCATATTTCCGGCACTTTGGAGCGGGTTCTACATAGCCAAAGTGTGCTCTATAGTCTTGATGATTTTGACTCAAAATATCGACCTTCTCGAGCTAGTAACTTGATCAAGGCGCTGGTATTTAGCTGGACACATGGCTTGGATACCTATGACGAATCGGCGTTACAGCGGCACCTGTTAGTCAATAGTACATTCGTGGCTGCGGAGCTTCGAGTGCAGAAGTTAATCGACTATGTGCCTTACTTGCGATCTCTCAATTACCTGAAAAACCATCGTAATTTGAATAAGTTGAATATTGAAACCCTCAATATAGAACAGGATACCTACCGAGTAACCTATGAATATCAGTGGTGGGCGGTTAATCAGCAAGGGGAGTCTGAGTTGGCACAAATGGCGGTCGAAATGCAGGTTCAAATTATTGCCGGTCGCGCCATGATAAGTCTCTATAAAGAAACTTATTTGGCCCCCATTACCGATGCTGGAGCCGAGGTGCGTTGTTAAGTGGAGCAAAACATATGCGAATTAGATCATGGGTAGCGGTTATTGCTGGGTTGTTACTTAGTGCCAATCTGTGGGCAGCAATGCCGATTTTAAAAGGGGTTGGAGGGGACTTTAGTTTGCAATCAAGCTTAGGTCGGCAGGTGAATCTGACTGACTTCAGAGGCAAGGTTGTGCTGATGTTTTTTGGTTACACCAACTGTGCGGACATTTGTCCAACTACTATGGCCCATATGAGCCAGCTCATGGATCGCTTGCAGCCAGCTGATCGTTCCCGGGTGCAGGTGCTGTTTGTGAGTATCGACAGTGATAATGATACGGCAACACATTTGAATCAATATCTGGCCTACTTCGATCCGAGTTTTATTGGTTTGGTTGATAGCCAAGACAAGATTGATGCTGTTGCGGCAAAGTATCATGCGGAATACGTAAAATTGGCCGATAGCACGGTCACCACAGTGTATAAAAAATTAACTTTGGCTGGTGAAGCGACGGACCAGCAGGGTTATTTGTTTTCCCACACCGCGAAAATTTATGTAATGGATATTAGCGGTCGTGTTAGAGGTTATTTCTATATGGGTACCCCCCATGCAGAAATGCAGTCCCAAATTGAACAGTTGTTACAGGAGTAACTCTTATGAAGTGCAAACTATTACTTGCTTCAGCGTTGGTCAGTGTGCTGATAGGCACTGTGCAGGCGGCCCCTTTGGTTGTCAGCGAACCTTGGATTCGCGCTATGCCATCCACTTCCCGCGTCATCCCAATCTTCTTTAAGCTGCATAACAAAAGCGTCGAAGATCGGGCCTTGGTAGCTATTAAAAGTAGCCGTGGTGATGTGGCGATACATGAAACTGTCGCGGCAGACGGGATGATGAAAATGCAGCCTATAGAAGTATTGACGATTAGTGCCGGACAACACGTAATGCTCAAACCCGGTGGCTATCATGGCATGATGTCCCATTTTACAGAGGGTGTGCCGCAGGAGGGTGATCTGGTGTTGGTGACACTGGTATACGCCAATGGCGAAGAACAGGATGTGCATATTGAGGTTGTCCGCAAAATGAACACAGGCATGGCCATGTCCTCACTTGCAACACATGGCTCCTAGCCGGCAGGGTAGGGACTAACCACTATTCAAACTCGTGACCAAAACTGCGCAGGGCTTGCATATCATGCACCTGCACGTGCTTGCCATTATTACTGAGTATTTTATGGTCACGCATTTCTTTGAACACGCGAGAAAATGTTTCTGGTTGCATACCCAGTTTAGATGCAATAAGACGCTTTTCCATAGGCAAACAAAACTCACTCTGCAAGGCACTGGGGTCTTTTACTAGACTCGACAAATAATTGCCTAGGCGATGACGGGTGTTTTGCAAGGTTAGGTTCTCAATTTCGTTGATTCGTTGGTGCAACTTTTTTGCCATATTGCCCATTAGTTTGAGCGCGCTTTCCGGTGACTTAAGGAGAATATTCTTATACCCCTGAAAAGGGATAGAGATAACTTTGCAATGCCCCATGGCGAGCGCTGAAACAGGGTATTTCTTTTCTTCAATAAACATTAGGGCTTCGGCAAAAGCCTGCCCAGGGTTGACCACTTCTATCACTTTGGTAAGGCCATCAGGGGACAATCGATATAAGTTTACTTTGCCAGTGATCAGTAAGTAAAAGTGGCTAGCGTCGGAACCCTGCAAGAATAGGTTTTCACCATTTTTCAAATCAATTTTTCGGCCTATTTGGCAAAGCGTTTCCTGTTCCTTTTCTTTGAGGCCAGAAAACAGGATGTGGTGAGCAAAGAATTGCTGCAATTGACGTTCTATCATGCTTTATCCACTGTGGTAGTACAAATGGCATTTTGGTTTAGCATAATAGGCCTTTTGTTACCAAATTGCTGTGAGTTCGATCAATTATAGCAGCCTGCATTATGACGAAAATTAACATTGGTCAAGTGCGCTTCTTGGCTGGCTAGGCATAATGCCGTCCAGTACGGTATTACCTAGTTCTGCGTAGGAGGCATGTTATGAGTGAAACCTTTACTAAGACTATGGCCAGAAACATTTTTTATGGCGGTAGTTTGTTTTTTATTCTGGTGTTCTTGGGGCTGATATTTCACACCACCCGAGTGTTACCAGAGCGTGATCATCGAGAAAATATTACGCCTCAGGTGGTGTTAGGGAAAAAGCTATGGGAAGACAATAATTGTATTGGCTGCCATACCTTGATGGGCGAGGGTGCTTACTTTGCCCCAGAGCTTGCCAACGTTTATCAGCGTCTTGGTGAAAGTAAGGACGCCATCATCTCTTTCATTAAATATCGACCTGCTGAAGGGGTGCCGGGGCGTCGCAGTATGCCGCAATTCAATCTATCTGATGAGGAATTGGATGCTCTAGCTGAGTTCCTCAAATGGACATCAGAAATTAACGACGGCGACTGGCCGCCCAATATTCAAGGATAAGGAGAAGCAAGCATGAAATTTTCTTCACAAGCCGTGGCTAAACCCTATTTTATTGCTGCCATTGGCCTATTTACACTGCAAATTGTGTTTGGCCTCACTTTGGGCTTGCAGTATGTGTTAGGGGACTTTCTGTTTCCAGAAATTCCATTTAACGTGGCGCGCATGGTGCACACTAACTTATTGATTATTTGGGTGCTGTTTGGTTTTATGGGCGCATCCTATTATCTGGTGCCAGAGGAGTCGGATGTTGAGCTCTACTCTCCTAAATTGGCCCTGTGGCTCTTTTGGATCTTCCTCAGTGCAAGCGTATTGACGGTGATCGGCTACTTGGCTGTACCCTATGCCACGCTTGCTGAAATCACTGGTAACGATATTTTGCCGACGATGGGAAGGGAGTTCTTGGAGCAACCCACCCTCACCAAAATTGGTATTGTGGTCGTGGTATTGGGTTTTTTGTTTAACCTAGGCATGACTATTTTGAAAGGTCGTAAAACTGTGATTACCATGGTGCTTATGATCGGACTGGTTGGTTTGGCCGTGATGTTCTTGTTTTCATTCTATAATCCCGAAAACCTAGTGCTGGACAAAATTTTCTGGTGGTGGGTCGTGCATCTTTGGGTTGAAGGGGTATGGGAATTGATCCTTGGTGCCATTATGGCCTTTGTCTTGATTAAAATTACGGGCATTGATCGCGAAGTAATTGAGAAATGGTTGTATATGATTATCGCCATGGCCCTAATTACCGGCATTCTGGGTACGGGGCACCATTATTTTTGGATTGGTACGCCAGATTATTGGCAAGTATTGGGATCCATTTTCTCTGCGCTGGAACCGATACCCTTTTTCATGATGACCTTGTTTGCTTTTAGCATGATTAATAAACGTCGTCGTGATCACCCTAACAAGGTCGCTGCTTTGTGGGCTATGGGTACGGGCGTGATGGCCTTCCTTGGTGCCGGTGTATGGGGCTTTATGCACACCTTGGCGCCGGTCAATTACTACACTCATGGCACACAAATAACGGCCGCCCATGGCCACATGGCATTCTATGGTGCGTATGCCATGATTGTCATGACCATGATCTCTTACGCCATGCCGAATATGCGTGGCCGCGTGGCAAACAGCGCCAAGGCGCAAAGTTGGGAAGTATGGGGATTCTGGTTGATGACCATTTCCATGGTGCTGATTACCTTGTTCCTAACGGCCGCTGGTGTGTTGCAGGTTTGGTTGCAGCGCTATACCGACATGCCTCAGAGCTTTATGGTTGTGCAGGATCAGTTGGCTATTTTCTATTGGCTAAGATTTGCCGCCGGTGTTGGTTTCTTGGCGGGGGTGGGCACTTACATCGCCAGTTTCTTCATCAAAGGCGAAGCGGTTGGCCTTGCCAATGCAGCCAGATAAGGCCATTACTACTCATGCCAGTCGCCAGCTACCTGGCGACTTGGCAATGTGGTTGTTTATTGGTGCTGAGCTAACAGCCTTTGCTTTGTTATTTATGGTTTATGCCAGTAGCCGGGCATTGCACCCAGAGGTGTTTGCGCAAGGACAAAGTCAGCTCAATAGCCAAATCGGCTTGCTTAATACCATGGCCCTATTGAGCAGTAGCTATTTTGTCGTCAATGCGGTGGCATCAGTAAAAGCTGCGCGCCGACATTGGGCAATAGGGCACTTACTGGTGGCCATAGGCTTTGGCCTTGCTTATGTTGTGTTGAAAAGCATCGAGTACTATCAAAGCTTTAGTGCCGGTTATGGGTTGACCACGAACGTCTTCTATCAGTATTACTTTTTGCTTACTGGCTTCCACTATTTGCACGTCATTTTGGGTTTGATATTGCTTACATGGGTGACCCCTAAGGTGGCCGCGAATGACTACACTGTTGGCAATACTAGTGGTCTGGAAAGTGTTGCTAGTTATTGGCATATGGTTGATGTGCTTTGGTTGGTATTGTTCCCACTCGTTTACCTGCTGCACTAAAAGGAGCTTGGCTAAACCGTGATAAAAGCCTTGTTACGATTTATTTTGTGGTTGTTATTGCTGTTGTTAACTCTGGCATCAGCCAGTTTTGCTGAGCAGCCCGATATGCGTCTATATGGACTGATAATAGTACTGTTGATTACGGTTGTTAAAGCCACCGTGATCAGTGAATTCTTTATGGGTCTTGCCGGTGCCCCATGGTTATGGCGCGCTTTAATGATGGCCTATGTACCGGTGATAGCCAGTACTATTGGTACCATATTTTTCTTAACTTAGGGCAAATAATTACTTAGGAGTAATATATGAGTCACCACAGTAATCTCAATCTTGTGGCTGATGATAGGACTTTAAAGACACCCTATTACCAACCACAGGGCAATGAAATAGCCCTTTTTGAACATGCTTTTCGACATCAACTGCCGGTCCTTATTAAAGGCCCTACGGGTTGTGGCAAAAGTCGCTTTATTAGTTTTATGGCGCAGCGCTTGAATTTAGCGTTACATACGGTGGCTTGCCATGACGATTTGACGGCACCTGATTTGGTGGGCCGGCATCTGATTGGCCAGCAACAAACCCAGTGGCAGGACGGGCCACTTACGCGCGCTGTGCGAGAGGGAGGTATTTGTTATTTGGATGAAGTGGTTGAGGCGCGCAAAGATACCACAGTGGTCATTCATCCTTTGACCGATGACCGCCGCATCTTGCCAATAGATCGTACTGGCGAGACCTTGCGCGCACCAGATAATTTTATGTTGGTGGTGTCTTACAATCCAGGCTATCAGAATTTACTCAAGGGTTTGAAACCCAGTACAAGGCAGCGTTTTATCTCTATCACATTTGACTATTTGCCAGCCGACGCCGAAGCTCAAGTGGTTATGCAAGAAAGTGGCATTGATGCTGGTAAAGCGCAGCAGTTGGTATCCCTAGCCAATGCCTTGAGGAATTTAAAAGATCAAGATATTGAGGAGGGTGCCAGTACCCGTTTGCTGGTATATACGGCGACCTTAATCGAATCGGGATTTGATCCTGTGCAAGCCTGTCAGGCCGGCATGATTGAACCACTTAGCGATGATACAGATACCCTGACTGGTTTAATGGAGCTAGTGCATGCTGTATTTGATTAGTCACCCTCTTTGCCCAGCGCAAAGGTTTGATTAGGGGCGAACAACATGGAAGAAAGGGTAGGCCAATATTGGCACCGGTTCATTACCCAAGCCGCACAAACTAGTTTTCCTCAGGCTAGGTTGGAACTGCCTGCGGTGAAAGGCGCCCTAGGTGTCTATTTTAGAGCTATGGGTGGTGATGCGGGATTGACCATAAGCAGTTGTTCTGCCACTTTGCATAATGCCCGGCGGAGTTGGTTGCATCGTCTAGCTGGCACGGGCCAGAAGGTGGAGTTGGCGTGGCGAGATGAGCGCTGCTTGTATTTACCCCATAGCCTTGATGTATTGCCAAGTAAAACGCTTAACCGGGATTTGTATTACTGGCTTGCAGCGTTGGCTTCCAGTGGTAATCACCTTAGCGATGATTGGTTGCATACCAGTCAACAAACCACCTTGAAAACCTTGGTGGCGTTTCCTGGGTTGGCTGCGCGCTATGAGCAGTTGGTGGCCGCTATGCTACCCTTAAGGCCCTCACTGAAATCCCTGTCAGAAGCAGAAAAACACCAAGAATTAACCATTCGCCAAGCGCTGTCTAAGCCGGGTTCAGTGGCAGCGGGCACCTTTTTTCAGGCCCCGCGACCGCCAGCCCCTGTGTACTTGTGGCTGCATCCGTCACCCCCCTTGGCGGCGGTTGATCTAGGGGTCACCGAAGGTGCCACAGCTGGTCTGGAGGAGGCTAAAAAAATAGCTCAAGCCGACGAAAGGCGACGCCGCGGTGAACGTGTTGAAATGCCCGATGATAAGCCAGGTGCCCCCTTTGGTGTGCGCCATGAAACAAGCCTGTTTAGTTTTGCCGAGTACGTGAAGTTAGACCGCAGTGCCGAGGAAGATGAGGACTTGTCAGATGCCGAAAAAATCGCTGATGAACTTGATCAAATGGCCCTTGCCCAGAGTCAAACTAGCACTGCCAGCCGCATAAAATTTGATCTGGACTTGCCCTCGGCTGCCGCTGATGATTTGGTTTTGAGTGAGGGTATAAGGTACCCAGAATGGGACTATAGCAAACAACAATTGCAGGCGAATTACTGCCAACTACTGCCCATGCTAAGCCGCGAGGCTAAGGCTTGCGAACTGCCTGAACATTTGCGTAAACCGTGCACGGCCCTAAAACGTCAGTTTCAACAACTGGCCGCTTTTCCCCGTTGGCACAAGGGCCAGTTAGAAGGGGATCGTCTTGATATAGAAGCCTATGTCGATTATTGGGCCAGCCTCCAACAAGGCCAAC
>JAAERS010000024.1 GCA_024230095.1 Gammaproteobacteria bacterium
GGCGCTGGGGCGTAAACGTAAGGTTAATCTGTCTTCCTGTAACAAGGATTTCTCCTGTTTGCAGGGCTTCTGCCCAAGTTTTGTCACGGTGGAAGGCACGGAACGCGCTAAGCCAGCAACCCAGGCATTTGATTATGCCGCTTGGGAGTCGCAGCTACCGTTACCCGATATACAGATGTCAGCTGAGCCTGTGAATGTGTTGGTTACGGGTGTGGGAGGCACGGGTGTGGTGACCGTTGGCGCTGTATTAACCATGGCGGCTCAACTGGAAAATAAGGGTGCTAGTGTGCTGGACTTCACGGGTTTTGCCCAAAAGTTTGGCACTGTGTTGAGTTATGTGCGTATAGCGCCAAGCCCACAACAGCTTAATCAGGTGCGCATACAAGAAGCTGGTGCCGATGTCGTGATCGCTTGTGATCTGGTGGTATCATCATCGCCTCAAGCGTCCAAGTTCTACCATAAGGACTCAAAGATCGTATTGAACATGGCAGAAATGCCAACCGGAGATTTGGTATTACAACGTGATGCCAGCCTCCGCGTGGGCTTGCGTCGCGAGCTCATTGAAGGCGTCGTGGGTAAAAGTAATCTCCAAGCCTTTGATGCCAATGAGGTGGCCGAGCGTTTGTTGGGTAATACAGTTTTTGCCAATGTCATGATGTTAGGTTATAGCTGGCAATGTGGAAAACTGCCCGTATCTTTGGCCGCTATGCAGCGCGCTATTGAGCTCAATGGTGTGGCTGTTGATACAAATAAACGGGCCTTTTTGTTAGGCCGCATCATGGCTGAGGATAGCCAAGCTTTGGCTCCCCCTAAGCAGGCAGATACACAAGCTACCACTCTGGACCAAAGTCTGACTCGTAACCTAGCCTTACTGACAGCATACCAAGATAAGGCTTATGCCAAACGGTATCAATCAACTTTGCAGGAGATCTGGTCTTTAGCCCCCACTTTGAGTGAGCAGCAGCGCATGACAATTGCTGACACCTTACGCAAACTGATGGCTTATAAAGATGAGTATGAAGTGGCGAGATTGTATAGCCAAACCGACTTTAAGCAAGAGTTGCAGCAGCGTTTTGTAGAGGGTGGTAAGCTGATCTATCATCTAGCCCCCCCTTTTCTACCACTAGGAAAAGATCATTTTGGGCGGCCTAAAAAAATCGCCCTAGGGCCATGGGTTGGTAAACTGTTTATTGGTTTGGCGCGCTGTAAAGGTTTGCGTGGTACGCCGTTTGATTTATTTGGGTATAGTGCCGAACGCCGTATGGAGCGCGCTCTAGTAACGTGGTTTGTTGATAATTTGAAATACTTTATCAATACACAAGACTTACCTGATTTTTTGCGCTTGGCTAATGAAATACGTGGTTTTGGGCCGGTTAAGCAGCAATCTGTCATTCAAATACAGGCGCAGGTGGTATCACTGAGACAGGGTTAGGGGTCAATGAGCTCAAGCAAGACAATACTGCCATCGTCCATGATTCCCAAAGCCGCGCGGTTGGCCACATGACCGAACAGTTCAATTGCCTGTTCGGCTTGGTCTGCGCGAACATCCAACTTACCACGCATGATAAATTGACCGTGGCGGTTGCGTTCAAAGCTCAGCGCTTCACGCAAAGGACGGCTGGGCCTAAACTTAAACAA
>JAAERS010000025.1 GCA_024230095.1 Gammaproteobacteria bacterium
CTGAGTTGCAAGGAATACACCCCAACAGCAGCGGAGTTATGGACACTGAACGGGCGTGATGAAGTAGCAAGGCCAGCAAAAGAATCCGCATACGCTACCACATGGTACGACCAAAGCGGCTCGGGCAATGACGCCACCCAATCCACGCTCACCCAGCAGCCCTTGTTGGTTCGTGCGGGTGTCACAAACACTGACGGCCAGTGCGATAGCCCTGCATTAGCGTTTGATGGGGTTAATGATTATCTGGATGCGACTGGCGTTGTTACGGCTAACGGTGCTGACGACACGTCTGTGTTTGTTGGCACAGCTACCAACATTTACAGACAATTTGGTTTTCTTGATAATATATCTGAAAATGCCCCGCACTATATAGGTAACAACGGAGGCAGATTTGGGGTGTACTTTGGGGCGGTTGGCGACATTGTATACAACCCGGTGGACACTAATCAAAACCTGCACTATATATCCAAATCGTCAACCGCTGCTGATAGCTACGCATCGTTTAACGGTGTTGTGGATCCGTTAGATGCTGGAACCGATGGGTATGCAGGTGGCTTGAGGATTGGGGCTTCTCGAGGCAACACTGGCATCTATTTGGAGGGTAACATGCAAGAAGCCATCGTTTACCCCACCGACGAATCCGCAAACCGCATCGGCATCGAAGAAAACGTCGCTGACGGCTGGTGCATGCCTTATCCGACGCAACCTATTGTCTCGGACTACATGCCGACCCCTGCTGCTGGGTATTCTCTACGGTCATTGACTGGCAGCAATAGCGAGACGGTGGTTAAACTTCGTCGGGCTAGTGATAATGCTGAGAGTGATTTTACTGCTGCC
>JAAERS010000026.1 GCA_024230095.1 Gammaproteobacteria bacterium
CCAAGCTTTGGCTGAACTCGGTAGGTGTTAAAATGCTCAGGGCGGAAATGGCTTTTTCGGTCTCTTTCTTAGCCATATTGCGAGTGTAGTCTAGGGAGCCACAGCGCGCAATAATGGTTAGTATCTGCGGTAACTGGGTGGTGTCGCCTTTGCGAATGGCCTTGCGAATTAGTAGGCGCTCGTCATCACTGCCCGTCGCCATAGCATGTATCAAAGGCAGGGTGGGTTTTCCTTCAGCGAGGTCGTCGCCAATATTCTTCCCCATGGTTAGCTGGTCGCCAGTGTAGTCCATGAGATCATCGACCATTTGGAAAGCAATGCCAAGGTGACGACCAAATAGTCGTAAGCCCTCAATCTCGGCGTCACTGGCATTGGCCAGTTGAGCTCCGGTTTTGCATGCGGCCTCAAACAGCATTGCCGTCTTGCCAAGAATAACGTGCAGGTATTCTTCTTCACTGGTATCCGGGTTTTTGGCATTGAGTAGTTGCAGTACTTCGCCTTCAGCAATGATGTTGGTGGCGTTGGATAGGGTATTCATTACCGGTAAGTTGCCAATGGCAACTAGCAGTTGGAATGCTCTTGAGTAAAGAAAGTCACCGACCAATACGCTAGATGAATTGCCCCACTTGTTGTTAGCAGTAGGTTTGCCGCGCCGCAGGTCAGAAGTGTCCACCACGTCGTCATGCAAAAGCGTTGCCGTGTGAATAAACTCGATGACAGCGGCCAAGGTGATGTGCTGGTCGCCTTGGTAATTGCAGGCTCGGGCAGAAAGCAGAGCTAATAAAGGGCGCAGGCGCTTACCGCCACTGTCGATAATGTGCTCACCAATTTTCTCGACCAAAGGCACATTGGAGTCTAGGTGTTGAAAAATGGCCTGGTCAACTTGCTTGAAATCGGCAGCGACGGGCTTGTATAAATCGGCAGCTTGCATGATAGCTTGTGCTTACTTGCTATAGGAATGCGCAATGCTAGTGAGGTGCCGCTCTTATGTCAAGTTGGGTGGCGTCTAAAGGGCGGGATTTTGGGGTCAAATAGCCTATAAATTAATTGTTTTCTGACTTGTGTCATAAAGGTAAATTGCGTATAATTTCGCCCCCTGTGACTAGTCCAACTTTGGCTCCCTGTCATATGGCAAGCCTAGCGCCTTTTTGATTGGTGTTTAGGGGCGCTATTAGCAGCAGGCCTTTTTCAGTAGCCGGATTAGCACAAACTGGAGAGAAAAATGTACGCAGTTATTGTCAGCGGTGGTAAGCAGCACCGTGTAGAAGAGGGTGAAACCCTCAAGCTTGAAAAACTGAATGCCGAAGTTGGCAGCAACATCGATTTTGATCGTATTTTGTTGGTTGCTAACGGTGATGACGTTAAAATCGGTGAGCCCGTAGTAGATGGAGCCAAAGTTTCGGCTGAAATCGTGTCTCACGGTCGTGGTAAGAAAGTACGTATTATCAAGTTTAAGCGTCGTAAGCACCACTTGAAGCAAGCCGGTCACCGTCAATGGTACACCGAAGTTAAGATTACTGGCATTAGTGCCTAAGCGGAGGAGATAATCCATGGCTCATAAAAAAGCAGGTGGTAGTACTCGTAACGGACGCGATTCCGAAAGTAAACGCCTCGGCGTTAAGCGCTACGGCGGTCAAGTAGTTGCAGCTGGCAACATCTTGGTACGTCAGCGTGGTACCGCGTTCCACCCAGGTGCTAACGTAGGTTGTGGCAAAGATCATACTTTGTTTGCTACTGCCACCGGAACTGTAAAGTTCGAAGTTAAAGGTCCAAAGAATCGCCGATACGTTTCAATCGTACCAGCTTAAACATTCTTTAGATTGTAAAAAAGCTCCGTTCGACGGGGCTTTTTTTTTGACTTAAAGGCAGGCATTATCTTGTTTTGAAGATCGGGTTTTAACCAATCATCTAAGTGTAGGTCAGGTACCAGCCTGAAATACCATGTATTGGGTTTTAACCAAATATCAGAAGTTGTAGGTCGGGTTGTAACTCGACATCGCAGTGAGCGTTGGGTAACCCCTGACCTGCTGGCGGAGGAAATCATGAAATTCGTTGACGAAGCAAACGTCATAGTTGAAGCAGGTAAAGGTGGCAATGGCTGCTTGAGCTTTCGCCGTGAAAAATACATCCCCAAAGGTGGCCCTGATGGCGGTGATGGCGGTGATGGGGGCAGCGTTTTTGTCATTGCCGATGCCAATATTAATACCTTGATCGATTACCGCTTTCAACCCCGCTACAGTGCCCAAAATGGCCAAAATGGCATGGGGCGTGAGTGTACCGGAAAGGGCGGTGAAGACATGACATTGGTAGTGCCAGTGGGTACCACTATTGTTGACCGTGATACGGATGAGGTGCTGGGAGACTTGACTGAAGAAGGTCAGAAGGTGAAGGTGGCCCAAGGTGGTTTTCATGGTTTGGGTAATACGCGTTTTAAATCCAGTGTCAACCGTGCTCCGCGCCAGACCAGCAATGGCACCCCAGGTGAAAAGCGTAATTTACGTTTTGAGTTAAAGGTATTGGCCGATGTGGGGCTATTGGGATTGCCAAACGCTGGCAAGTCCACCTTTATTCGTGCGGTATCAGCGGCCAAACCCAAGGTTGCAAACTACCCATTTACGACCCTTACGCCAAATCTAGGTGTGGTAGCAATACAACAACATCGTAGCTTTGTTATAGCCGATATTCCTGGTTTGATTGAAGGTGCCGCCGAGGGTGCAGGCCTGGGCATTCAGTTCCTTAAGCACTTATCCCGCACGCGCATTTTGTTGCATCTTGTGGATATGGCACCATGGGATGGTGTGGAACCGGCTGAGTCGGCACAGATCATTGTGCGAGAGTTAGAAAAATTTAGTCCAGCCTTAGCTGAACGCGAGCGCTGGTTGGTACTCAATAAGTTAGATATGGTGCCAGAAGACGAACAAGACGAACGCTGCCAAGCGGTGATAGATGCTTTGGACTGGCAGGGTCCTGTGTTCCGTATTTCTGCCATTTCCAAAGTAGGTACTGAGCCTTTGGCTCAGTCGATGATGAATTACATTGAAGACTGGGAACAGCGCATGGAAGAAGACCCTGAGGCCGCCGATGCCGAGGCGGATTTGAAGGCGCGTCTGGAAGAAGAAGCGCGTGAGCGTGTGCAGCAGCTGAAATTGGCCCGCCGCCAGCAACGTATGGCTGCAAAAGAGGGTGTGGATCTGGATGACGACTTTGATGATGATGATTATGACGTAGAGGTTGAGTACGTCTATGAGTAAACGAAACGTTGGCACTACTAGCCAACGCTGGGTGGTGAAGGTTGGCAGCGCGCTACTCACTGATGATGGCAAAGGCCTAGACACGCAGGCCATTGCGGGCTGGGTCGATCAGCTGGCTGGCTTGTGCACCAGTGGCGTAGAGCTGGTGTTAGTATCATCGGGTTCTATCGCCGAGGGTATGGTGCGCTTGGGTTGGGATAAGCGCCCCACGGAAGTGTACAACCTGCAAGCGGCCGCTGCAGTTGGGCAGATGGGTCTAGTACAGTGTTATGAACGTAACTTCGGCCGCCATGATAAACACACAGCACAAATATTGTTAACACATGATGACTTGTCTAACCGCAAGCGCTACCTAAATGCCCGAGCCACCTTACAGGCATTAGTAGGCTATGGTGTTGTGCCGATTGTTAATGAAAACGATACGGTTATCACCGATGAAATCAAGTTTGGTGATAATGACACATTGGCCGCCTTGGTAGCCAATTTAGTGGAAGCCGATTTACTGGTGATCCTGACTGACCAAGATGGTTTGTGCAACAAAGACCCCCGTTATTATAATGATGCTATCTTGCTGCATGAGGTGCAAGCTGGGGACCCTGATTTAGATGCCATGGCCAGTAGCAAGGGTGGCGCTTTGGGTAGCGGTGGTATGTATACCAAAGTGCAGGCGGCCAAATTGGCGGCACGTTCGGGTACCCATACTATTGTGGCTAATGGGCGCGAACGGGAAATTCTATTGCGTCTGCGTCAAGATGAGTTGTTAGGGACGCGTTTTACACCTGACCAAGAACCTCTTGTGGCACGTAAGCAATGGTTGGCGGGACACCTGCAGTCCAAGGGCGAAGTGTGGCTAGATGCTGGTGCAGTTAAGGTGCTACAACGACAAGGTAAGAGCTTACTTTCGGTTGGCGTTACCAAGGTTGTTGGTGAATTTTCGCGGGGCGAGATGGTGCAAATTAAAGACCCAAAGGGCACTGTGATTGGTAGAGGTTTGATTAACTACAAGTCCGAAGAAGCGGA
The DNA here is from genome assembly GCA_024230095.1 of Gammaproteobacteria bacterium. Classification (GTDB taxonomy): domain Bacteria; phylum Pseudomonadota; class Gammaproteobacteria; order Pseudomonadales; family Balneatricaceae; genus Njordibacter. The sequence continues at coordinate 4,272 of JAAERS010000026.1, forward strand.
TAAAATCACTGGTGTAGCTAGTAATCGCATAGCATCGGTGCTTGGTTATGTGAATGAGCACGAATTAATCCATCGCGATAATTTGGTTTTGGTTTAAGCTGAATTGGTGTATAAAAAAGGGAGGCGAAAGGCCTCTTTTTTTATGCCTGACCATATATCCAGGTTTGTTGGTGGAAAATGCCAGAGTGAGAATAATGAAACAACAAGAACAACTGAACGCTGTGCGCCAGCAATGGTATCAAGCCTACTTGGCTGGTGATCTAGTCACCCTAAAAGCCATCGAGCTAGAAGGCTTCACTTATATATCTACCCTAGGTATCGAAGATACTAGTCGGCGTTACCAATTAATTAGCCAGCGTTTGGATGTTGGAACTTGGTTTCCCAGCACGGCTTACCGTGATGATGTGACGACCCAATATCAATTTCTTGCCGACACTTGTTATGTGACCGGAGAAGGTCGCGTGGTTAGTGCCCCAGGAGTGTCGCATAATCGCTACATGAGTGAGTTGTGGCAACGAACCGATGCCGGTTGGCGGATACTTAGTTTGCATGCCAGTGTCGTGCCCGACACTTAGTTAACAATATGTCGGTTCAGTAGAGGTGCAAAAGATGAACGACTTTGCGGCTGGTGCGGCCTACGTAGATCAGCAACTGGTGCCTATCTCAGAAGCGAAAATATCCCTTTTGGACTGGGGTTTTTTGCATTCCGATGCGACCTACGATGTAGTGCATGTATGGAATGGCCAGTTTTTCCGTTTATATGATCATTTGGAGCGCTTTTATCAGGGTATGGATAAGTTGCGCATGTCTATTCCCTACTCCCGTGAGGAGCTGACACAGGTTTTAATGGGCTGTGTCAAAGCAACAGGCCTGCGTGACGCCTATGTTGAAATGATTACTACGCGAGGGCAGCCCAGAGTCGGCTCTCGTGACCCGCGCACCTGCGGCAACCAGTTTTATGCTTTTGCTATTCCCTTTGTCTGGATCACTAAGCCTCAAACTGGGCTGCACATGGTAATAACTAGCCAACAGCGCATACCGGCAGCTTGTGTAGACCCGATGATAAAAAATTACCACTGGTTGGACTTGGTGATGGGGCAGTACGAAGCCTATGGCCGTGGTGGTGAAACCGCTGTGCTGGTTGATGCTGATGGTCACCTTACAGAGGGCCCTGGTTTTAATGTATTTACCGTGCAAGGCCAGGTGATATGCACACCCGCTAGGGGTGTGCTGGCGGGGATTACGCGCCGCACAGTGATAGAATTAGCTGCGGCCCAAGGCTATAAAGTAATAATGGGAGACCTTTTAGCCGGTCATGCTTGTGCTGCTGACGAAGTGTTTATTACCAGTACCGCAGGCGGTATTATGCCGATCACTAAGATTGACAGCCAAGCTATAGGCCATGGCGTAGTTGGCCCAATCACACAGGGCTTGCAGCAGGCCTACTGGGATATGCACCATGACCCAGCCTATTCTGTATGCGTTGACTATTGATGCCAATCGGTCTCAACCCTGAAGGTAGTGGGTGCTGATCGTCTTGTTCACCCGTTGCGACAAGGCGTTGGCAGCAACTGTACTATGTTGTCAGTGCGTGAGACTATGCGGCCTCAATTGGATAATCCCAAAGAAATAGTACAGTCCTGGCAAGTAAAAATAGTATTGTCCGTGACAATAAAGCCATATAAGGAAGCATCAGTATGCATAGATTTATGGAAAGAATGACTAGCGCCGCTAGTGGCAAAAGTGTTTTATTATTTTTTGTCCCATCATTGGCTGTGTATTTATTGATGATCTTATATACGATTCCTAATGTGGAGTCGTATTCGCCTGGTATGAAAATATTTGATTTATCACCCAGCGGATATACCTATGATTATGCTGTGCAATTGCTATCTACCTTAGGAAATGACGGCAGAATGGTCTACTTGAGTAGGCAGCTTCCTCTGGATTTCATCTACCCGGGCCTGTTTACTATTTCCTCATTCCTTATGCTGGCCTGGCTTTTTTTGAAGAGCAGTGATAAGAGTTCAAGGGTTTTCTATTTATGTTATGTGCCTGTTTTTGGGGGTCTATTTGATTACCTAGAAAATATTCAAGTGCTATTGATGCTACTAGATTATCCTGATATCACGGCAACGCAAGTTACTTGGTCTAGTGCTTTTACCATGCTTAAAAGCGGGCTGGTGATGTTGTTCTATTTCGTGCTCATCTTCGCCTTTATCCGATTATGGAAGACGCCAAAGCCAAGTTAAAACTGGCTCCCGTGGACTATGGGAACCATGTCTTTGATGAAGCAGTTGTACTTATGCAATTGAAAGTTGTGTCAGTCACACCTGAACCCACAAGTTATGGCTTACAACCCTCACACGAATAGCCTTAGTCACAAGTTCTTGCCCGAATAGGCAAGAACTTTGCTCTGAGTTCTGCTACATTGGCAGCGAACTCACATTAATTAGCAGTCAATATTAATGGGCATAAGTGAACGCAAAGGCCTGCTCCTTGCCGGGCTGATGATACTTCTAATTGGTTTAGTCAGTTGGGCTTGGTCACAGTATAGTGTGCTTAAAGAAGGCGTTACTAGCCATTGGCGAGTTGCTGGTGCACAGAGCGCTGTCTGGCAATCAGGCCATCATGCCAATTTGGGGTACACCGACCAAGAGCTGCAGTTTCAACTGGATTTCCCCGACAATTGGCAAGAACAATATCTGTTGGTAATGCCAGCCTATCTGGATCAGGTTGATGTGCGCTTTTTTGACGCTCAAGGGCAAGAGCTGGCCCATACGGTTAAAGGCGATAAAACCTATAATGAAAAATTAGATCACTTATATGACATCGATCAGTTGGCCTTTCAAGTGCCGGCCCATGCGATGAAAGCACAACTGGCAATAGTCTCGACGGAAACTTTGCAGGCTCAACTGCAAATGGTTGATAAAAATCAGCTGGCTGTAAGTGTTTATCTAGGCGTAGCGTTTAAGAGCGCGATTCTAATCATTATCGCTGTGGTGATGATGGCGAGTTTGCATGCCTGGTGGCGTTTAAAACAACTTCTCTATGGTGCCTTTAGTCTGCATCAGAGTGTCTGGTTTCTGTTACTTTTGACATTTAGTTACTGCATGCCTAGTGTCAGGCCCGACTGGGTGCATGCCAATGAGCTTATGTTTGGGGCGCTGGTTATTTTTACCACGACAACGGCGGCGTTGTTTCATTGGCAGTTACTGCGTCAATTGGTGCAGTGGCGTTGGTTGAACACGGTTTTTTTGGCGGCTGTTATGCTGGCCTTAACCAACCTTCTAGTGTTATTTTTGATTGACAGGCAGCTTGGTCTCTTTAGCAATTCTATCACCCTACTTGTGGCGACTCCTTTGCTGGTTATCGGTGTGCACAGTATGCGCCCGATCGATCGTTTGCGGGGATTTATACTTAACAAAATTAAGTGGGTATACACAACGTTTATGTTTGTCGTGGTGTTGGGTGTATTTTCCAGGCTGGGCTTAGGCTCTGGTGCGGTCTTATCTCTTTCGTACCTTTTGGCGCTGGTGGCTTTGTTGTTGCTCGGTTATATGTTGTATATTCGTGCCATTGTCATGGAGCGTCAAAAAGCTAGCGCACTCTCTCAAAGCCGTTTGCTGGTGGCTACTAATGATCAACTGAAGAAAAATCTAGAAGAGCAGTCGGCGCTATTGTCGATGCTTTCTCATGAGGTGAAAACGCCACTTACCACCTTGAAGTTACTTGTTTTTCGATCATCCTTGCGCAAGGAAATTGGCATTCAACTACGCAGTATTGAGAATGTCATTGATGATGTGGCTTTGATGGACCGCATAAAAAGTGACTTCGATTGTGTAGAGCAATTTGATATTGAGAAATTGATTCAGGGTCAGTGGCAAAGCCTTAGTGATGGCATGGAGCATGAGAAACATTTGCATGTGGATATTGAAGGAGATACGGGCATTGTTGGCAACCAGTTAGCGATGCAAGTGATCATAAAAAACCTTATTTCCAATGCGATCAAGTATGGTGTTGGCCCCTTTGTACAAATACGTTTTAAACGTGAAGGTGATAATGCTCGGTTGCAAGTGGAAAACTTGTGTAATGGTATACAGCCAGAGGAAGTGGGCAAATTAACAAAGAAATACTATCGAGCTAGTAATGTATCTGGTCTGCGTGGCACTGGGCTAGGTTTGTGGATATGCAAGACACTGAGTGAGGCCAACCAATACAAGATTTCCATCGCTGTTAAAGAGCGACTCTTTCTGGTAACTATCAGGTTGGTCTTATGAGCATGGCGCTCATCTACATCTGAGAATGTGATCCATATTTAGGGCGGGCAACTTGCTCTTTATTGCAGGATGAGGGCTTTGACTGCATGCTGTTTTATGACGCGGAAGAGTTACATGAACAGTGCAGTCGAAAATTGCCAGATTTGTTGCTAGTAGATAATCAACTGCCAAGAGAAAGTGGCTTTAGCGTCGCGGCTCGTTATAGTAAGGCCTTGCCTAGCATACGCATCATTATGATGAGCGTGCTAGATCAGAAACAGCATTTCACTCAGGGGTATGAAGTTGGAGCGATGTTGTATTTGCCTAAACCATTTGAACCCGAAGCGCTAAGGGCCTGTTTGCGAGGCGTATTTGATAACTCAAGGCAAGCCTATAGGTTAACTTTAAAAATGGAGCCTTGCCGACTGCATCATGCAGGTGGTTCGATTGCACTATCAGGGTTAGAAGCCAAGTTGCTCCGTTGTTTATCGCTGCGTAGTCCAAAGGTAGTGGAGTATTTTGAACTAATGGATGTGGTGGGATTTAATATGGAACAAAGTAAAAAGACCAGCTTGGAAGTGTTTGTGAGTCGTTTGCGTAAGAAGCTCCAGCCCATAGAAGGTCACAGCCTAGCAATCAAAAACAAACAGAATTTGGGTTATGTTATTACTGAGCCACTGCAGGTGATTTTCGATTGCTGATACGGGGCTTGCCGCATCAACTTGCCAAACCTATGTTTGGTTTTTTTCCAAACTCAGGAAATGTTCAATACCTATAATTTTGTCCTCTGCATGATGATTAACATAGATCACCGAAGTTTCACTGCTGGCACAAATTTTCTCAATCAGGGCCAGTACCAACTGACGGTTCATATCATCCAAACCTAAACAAGGCTCGTCGAGGATTAGCAGCGGTGGGTGTTTTACCATGGCGCGAGCGATGAGCAGTAAGCGTTGGTCGCCGAAAGACAGTTTTTGAAACGGAGCATCAGCACGGTCATTCATGCCTAATAAAGCGAGCCATTGGTCGGCGATTTGTTTTTGCCGGTCTGTGGCCTTGGTGTACAGGCCAATACTGTCATGAAAGCCAGAAATGATGACATTACGTAGGCTAATTTGCACGCGGTATTCCCATTGCAAGGCCGTGGACACATAGCCAATAAATTGCTTGATCTGCCAGATACTTTCGCCGTTACCGCGCTGGAAACCAAATACCAAAATGTCGTTGGTATAGCATTGCGGGTGATCACCAGTAATGATGGACAAGATTGCAGTTTTCCCCGAACCATTAGGGCCGCTTAGTTGCCAGTGTTGATTGGGCTGAATAGTCCAATTGAGCTGGTCGATGAGCTTGAATTCATCATACTTGATGGTCAAATCTGTTAGTTTTACCAAGGGCTGGTTAGCGGGCAGTTTTGCAATCGCAGTTTCAGCTTCGGCCTTGGGTATGGTCAGGTCAGTGGTTTTCAGGTGCAATAGTTGATATAGATTATCGTAAGCATCCTGGTCCTGGCGTTCTACCTGCATGGTTAGCTCACCAGCTTGCATATAAGCAATATGGGTTACAAAATCAGGAATTTCATCGAAACGATTGCATACCATGATGATGGGTATTCGTTCCACTAGACGCTCGAGATGGTTTTGCAGCATGCCCATAGTGGTCGCATCCAGACCGTCAAAGGGTTCGTCCAGCAATAACAATTGTGGTTTGCAAGATAGGGCGCGAATGATCATGACCTTACGTGATTCACCCGTGGATAGTTTACGAAAGGCGCGAGCTAATAAATAATCCAAGCCAAAAAGCGTTACCAATTGTTGCGCTGTATCGGGGTCTAGGCAATCAGAAAAGATAATGTCCCGCACGGGCGTCCCTTCACTGATAACATCCATGATGTCGGCATCGTCTTTTTTTCGTTCCTTGTCGATGAGCTCTTCTTGGGCTTCAAAAGACACTACGCCAATGCGTTCGGGAAGGCCTAGAATTTGGCCCGATAACCTATCTCCAGCACCTGCCAAGGCTGCAGCTAAGGCTGACTTACCAGCACCATTAGTGCCAGTGATCACCCAGTGGTGTTGGTCTTCGATGGTCCAGTTGATATTGTTCAGCTGAAAGCGTTGTTCAAAATCAACGTTGAGGTTTTCTACGACAATGCGCATGGGAATGCTCTTTTGTAGGTTGTGCTTCTTGTCATTGGTATGTTGGCTAGGTCACAAATTGAAGACAAAAAAGCCAGGGCTAGCCTGGCTTTATCTAATGGTTTATTGGTTAGAATTAAACAATCTTCTTCATGTCAGCCATATAACCACGCAGTTCGCTGCCAATGGCTTCCACTGGATGGGCGCGTAAGGCTGTGTTTACTTCGATCAAACGGGCATTATCAACACCCGTGTCGTCCAGCTCAAGGCCGCGACCAATGACATCAGTTTTGATGTCTCGCATAAAACCTGCCAATAGTGGCAAGCAAGCGTGATTGTACAGATAGCAGCCGTATTCGGCTGTATCAGAAATAGTCGCGTTCATTTCGTAAAGTTTTTTACGAGCGATGGTGTTGGCGATCAGCGGAGTTTCGTGCAAAGACTCGTAGTAAGCCGAGTCTGCGATGATGCCCGCTGCGGTCATGGTTTCAAAAGCTAGTTCTACACCTGCTTTAACCATAGCAACCATAAGAATACCGTGGTCGAAGTATTCTTGTTCGGAAATTTCAACATCGCCAGCCGGGGTCTTTTCGAAGGCCGTTTCAGCTGTTTCTGCGCGCCAGCCTAAGAGATTTACATCGTCGTTAGCCCAGTCTTCCATCATAACGCGGGAAAAGGTCCCGTTCATGATGTCGTCTTGGTGTTTGTTGTACAGTGGGCGCATGATGACTTTCAGTTCTTCAGATAGGTCATAAGCCTTGATTTTGGCAGGGTTGGACAAGCGGTCCAGCATATTGGTGACGCCGCCGTATTTCAACGCTTCAGTGACGGTTTCCCAACCGAACTGAATGAGCTTGGAAGCGTAACCCGCTTCAACACCTTCTTCGATCATTTTGTCGAAGCACAGTAGGGATCCCGTTTGCAGCATGCCGCAAAGAATTGTCTGTTCACCCATTAGGTCAGATTTTACTTCGGCAATGAAAGAGGACATCAATACCCCTGCTTTGTGACCGCCAGTACCTACAGCGTAGGCCTTGGCTAGAGCCAAGCCCTCACCCTGAGGATCGTTGTCTTCGTGTACAGCGATCAGCGTAGGTACGCCAAAGCCACGCACATATTCTGCACGTACTTCGGAACCCGGACACTTAGGTGCAACCATGATAACAGTCAGGTCGTCGCGTACCTGCATGCCTTCTTCAACGATATTAAAACCGTGTGAATAAGATAAACAGGCACCCAGTTTCATCATTGGCATAACCGCATTGACTACTGCGGTGTGCTGCTTGTCTGGGGTCAGGTTTAATACTACATCGGCACTAGGGATTAGCTGTTCGTAAGTGCCAACGGTGAAGCCGTTTTCGGTTGCATTTTTCCATGACTGACGCTTTTCTGTGATCGCTGCTTCACGCAGGGCGTAGGAGACATCCAAGCCAGAATCACGCAGATTCAAGCCTTGGTTTAGGCCTTGGGCACCACAGCCAATAACGACCATTTTTTTGCCTTTCAGGGCTTCAACGCCTTCAGTAAATTCGTCCAAATGCATAAAACGACATTTGGCCAGTTGTTCCAACTGCTCACGTAGAGGCAGGGTGTTAAAGTAGTTAGCCATTGCTCACTTCCTATAAATTGGGTTTGCGAAAACAAAGCAGCCAGATGGCTGAATGATGCGTGTATATTACGCCTTGTTTTGCGTTTCGTAAATTGATATATGTGAGACGCTGCGTTTTATAATATGAAACAATTGTCGGCCTGTGTTAATATCACTGTTATGGATACGCGTAGTCTCAAATATTTTCTTTGTCTGGCAGATAATCTGCACTTTGGTAAGGCCAGTGCTGAGAGTCACATTAGTATATCGACACTTTCCAGGCAAATACGCCAATTGGAAAAGGAATTGGCGGTGACTCTGTTTGTGCGTGATAATCGCTCAGTCAAGCTTACCCATGAGGGGCAATTGTTCGTGCAGTATGCTCGAGATGCGGTGGGCCAGTGGAGCTCGATGCGTAATCAATTGGCGGCTTTAAATGGTGATTTGCAAGGTGAGGTGAGTCTGTACTGTTCTGTTACCGCGGTTTACAGCTTGTTATATGATTTGTTGAATGAGGCTCGTGAAACTTTTCCTGACATCGAGATCAAGTTGCATACGGGTGATCCGGATCATGCCATCGAGCGGGTGCTGGCTGGTGAAGAAGACATGTCCATTGCTGCCCACCCGCAGACCCTGCCAAGAGGTTTGGTGTTCAAGCCCATCACTTTTTCCCCCTTGGTATTTATTGGACCTGTCGAAGAGGCAAAGCAGTGGCCATTGCCCTGGCAGGCTTCTAAGCAAGTGCCCAGTGGCGAATTTGCCTCGGCTTGGTCCCAGGTACCCTTCATCGTACCAGAAGCCGGTTTGTCTCGTCAGCGGCTAGATGTTTGGTTTAAGCAGTTGTCCATTACCCCGCGTATTTATGCTCAGGTTTCAGGCAATGAGGCCATTGTCACCATGGTTAGCTTGGGACTGGGGGTTGGCTTGGTGCCAAAGATTGTGCTCGATAATAGCCCTGTAGCAGACCGTGTCGCGGTACTGCCTGTGCAGCCGCAGTTGCAGCCCTATCATGTGGGGGTGTTTGTTCAGAAGAAAAGTCTTAATAATCCTCTGGTCAAGGCTTTTTGGTCACTCTTACCTGAGTAGTGTGTTGCGTGATGGCTGGTAATTATCAGGCACAAAAAAACCGGCCATGGCCGGTTTTTTTACACGTCTGTAATGTAAGATTACAGAGCTTTGATCTTCGCGTTCAAGCGGCTCTTATGACGAGCAGCCTTGTTCTTGGTAAAAATGCCCTTGCTGACACTCTTGTCCATTACTGAAACGGCAGTAGCGTAAGCAGCTTGAGCTGCTTCCTTGTCGCCAGCTTCGATAGCTGCACTAACTTTTTTCAGGTATGTGCGTGCCATGGAGCGCAGACTTGCATTGTGACTGCGACGTTTTTCAGCTTGGCGAGCGCGTTTCTTTGATCCAGCGGAATTTGCCACGATCTGGCTCCTATTATCAATCAATTAAAAAATACAATTTTAAGGCGTGCCTTAAAGAGGTGCGGAATTATTCCTGTTTGTGCACCTTTTGTCAATGTAGAATGGCAAAAATATTAATGCTTTTCGGTATTTAATTGTACACGGGGCTTAATCTGATTACAAAATGGGGTAATATGCCTTATCCCCAATCCTATTACGCCACATTGTCCGCCGTATGTCATTAACTGAGACCTCCAAAAAGCCCGTGCCCGCCTCGTTTATGCGTTCTAGTATAGTGGTGGCTAGCATGACCATGTTGTCGCGAGTCATGGGTCTGGCCCGGGATGTTGTCATTGCTGTTGTGTTTGGCGCTGGCAACTCCGCCGATGCTTTTTTTGTGGCTTTCAAAATTCCGAATTTTTTACGCCGCTTGTTTGCCGAAGGTGCGTTCAATCAGGCCTTTGTGCCGGTGCTGGCTGAGGTGAGTAGCGAACAGGATCAGCAAGCGCTGCGTAATATGGTAGCGAGGGTGTCTGGCAGCTTGCTGCTGGTGCTCTTGCTGTTGACAGTGCTGGCGGTACTAGCTGCGCCGTTATTAGTCTGGATATTTGCCCCCGGATTTGCTCAGCAGCCTGAAAAGTTGGCCCTCACGGCCGACATGTTGCGCCTGACTTTTCCTTACCTATTATTGATTTCCATGACTGGTTTTTTTGGTAGTTTGCTCAACCACTCACGCCAGTTTGCTATCCCAGCTATCACCCCCGTATTGTTAAATTTGAGCCTTATAGGTGCTGCTTGGTGGTTGGCGCCCAAGTTGGCAGTGCCGGTGACAGCTTTGGCGTGGGGGGTGTTGGTGGCGGGCTGTTTGCAGTTGATGTTGCAGTTGCCGTTTGTTGCTCGCTTAGGTTTGCTGTCTTGGCCGCGTTTTGGCTTTGCTGATGGGCGTGTGAGACAGGTAATGAAACTGATGTTGCCAGCCTTGTTTGGCGTGTCAGTGGCGCAAATAAATTTGCTCCTAGATACGGTGTTGGCCTCATTGTTGCAGCCGGGCAGTGTGTCTTGGTTGTACTATTCTGATCGTCTTATGGAGTTGCCGTTGGGAGTTTTTGGTATTGCTATTGCTACGGTGATATTGCCTGGCCTTTCTCGTCAGCACGCAGGGGATGATCAGGTTGCGTTCTCTGCCACCCTGGATTGGGCAGTGCGAATGATTTTGTTAATAGGGATTCCTGCGGCTTTGGCTTTGTGGGTATTGGCCGAGCCCCTGTTGGCCACCTTGTTTCATTATGGCGCGATGCAGGAGCGGGATGTGCTATTGAGTGCTGCCAGTCTGCGGGCTTATGCGGCTGGCTTATTGGCCTTTATGTTGATCAAGGTGCTGGCTCCAGGCTATTTTGCGCGTCAGGACATGCGCACACCAGTGCGTTTTGGGGTGTGGGCTATGGCCGCCAATATGGTGTTTAACCTGTCTCTAATTTGGCACTTTCAGCACGTGGGCTTAGCCATGGCTACATCTCTGTCGGCGTTTCTTAATGCTGGCCTGCTGGCGTTGGGTTTGTGGCGTCAAGGCGTGTGGCAGCCGACGTCGGGTTGGGCCTTGTGGTGCTTGCAACTGGGGTCGGCTAATCTGGCAATGCTGGGGTTGTTGTTGTGGCTTCGTGCACCTGTCCAGCAGTGGTTGCAGTGGGGCTTGTGGCAGCGCTTAGAGCAGTTGGCTTTGTTGGTTGTTGGTGGCGTATTCTGCTATCTAATTGTGCTTCTGCTGGCTGGCGTACGCCAGCGTCACTTGCGAGGACATGAGACAGCATAAAATCATTTTTTTTCTTTCTGTAGGTCGCGTCATGCGTGGCTTTAAGTATATAATAAGCGGCTTTGTCGAATATTGATTTTTCATCTTCTAGTTGGTTGAGTATGCCTCCATTATGGAATTGATTCGCGGCCTATATAACTTGCGAGACCATCACCGTGGTTGCGTTGCTACTATTGGTAACTTTGATGGTGTGCATTTGGGGCACCAGCAGGTGCTATCGCAGCTGTGTGAACAGGCGCAGGCGTTAGGCCTGCCTAGTACTGTGATTGTATTTGAACCGCAGCCCTTGGAGTTTGTGGCGCCCAAAAGTGCACCGCGGCGCATCACGCGTTTCCGGGAGAAGATCCGGTTACTGAAAGAGCTGGGTGTCGAGCGTGTGGTTTGCTTGCGTTTTAATAAGCAATTACAAAACCTAAGTGCTATGGATTTTATCCAGTTATTGTTAGTAAAAGGCTTGGGTGTAAAGCACTTTGTGGTAGGTGATGACTTTCGATTTGGTCGCCAACGGCAAGGTAATTTTGCTTTGTTGCAAGCGGCAGGCGAAGATTATGGCTTTAATGTACAAAATACGGCCAGTTGTTGTTATGCCGGTACTCGGGTATCAAGTACCGCTATCCGGCAGGCTTTGCAAAGTCACGATCTGGCCGAAGCTCAAAGGCTGTTAGGCCGTGCTTATGATATTACAGGTAAGGTGGCCAAGGGACGGCAGTTAGGCCGCACTATTGGTGTGCCAACGGCGAATATTGGTTTACAGAACAAGCAGCCGGCATTGCAGGGTGTTTATGCTACGCGCATATTTGGCTTGTCGGACAAGGTATATGAGGGGGTGGCCAATATTGGTTATCGCCCAACAGTTGCTGGCTTAAAACCGCAATTAGAAGTACATATTTTTGACTTGCAGGCTGACCTTTACGGTCGCCACCTGCGGGTAGAGTTTTGTTCGTTTATACGTACAGAACAAAAGTTTGCTGGTTTGCCTGAATTGCAGCGGCAAATTACCAAGGATATTGTCGCCGCCAAAGCATTTTTTGCGGCACAAATACATTAGTAAATATTGAATAGTGAAAACACATGAGTGACCATAAAGCGACCCTGAATTTGCCCCGTACTGAGTTTCCTATGCGTGGCAACTTGGCTCAACGTGAGCCTGTTATGCTGAAGCGTTGGCAGGAAATGGATCTGTACAAAAAACTGCGTGAAGTTGGCCAGGGCCGAGAGCAATTTATATTGCATGATGGCCCCCCTTACGCCAATGGTGATATTCATATTGGTCATGCTGTTAACAAAATCCTCAAGGACATCATTGTTAAGTCAAAAACTTTGAGTGGTTATGATGCCCCTTATGTACCTGGTTGGGACTGTCATGGTCTACCTATCGAGCATAAGGTTGAGCAGAAAATTGGCAAAGCCGGTAGCAAGGTCAGTTACAGTGACTTTCGTGCAGAATGTCGCAAGTATGCTGCCAAGCAAGTCCAGGGGCAGATGGCTGATTTTGTTCGTTTAGGCGTGATTGGTGATTGGCAAAACCCTTACCTGACTATGCGATTTGAAACCGAAGCCAATATTATCCGGGCTTTAGGGAAAATCGTTGATAACGGTCATTTGGTCAAAGGCTATAAGCCGGTTTATTGGAGTGTCGTGGGTGCATCGGCTTTAGCTGAAGCTGAAGTTGAATATCAAGATAAGGTGTCAACGGCGATTGATGTACGTTACGCCATTGTTGATCAGGCGGCGTGGCAAACGGCACTAGGTTGCAGTGTGGCTAAGGCTGCCTCGGTTGCCATTTGGACCACCACCCCTTGGACGCTGCCATCGAGTCAAGCCGTCAGCGTGCATGCCGATTTGGATTATGTATTAGTACAAGCGGGTGATGAACAATTAATTATAGCTGAGACTTTGCACGAAGACGCTTTGCAGCGTTATGGCATTGTAGATTTCACTGTTATAGCTACGGTGAAAGGCAATGTTTTGGAAAATCTGCAATTGCAGCACCCGTTTGTAGCTGAGCGCCAAATGCCGGTTATATTGGGTGAACATGTTACTACGGATGCGGGCACCGGTTGCGTGCATACGGCGCCTGATCATGGTGTTGATGACTTTAATGTGGGTCGTGATTACGGTATTGGCACGCTCAATTTGGTTGACGATAACGGCGTCTTTACATCGGCTGCGGGTGAGTTTGCTGATCAGCATGTGTATAAAGTTGATGGCCCTATCGTTGAGCGCTTGCAAGCCAATAATGCGCTGTTATTTGAGGAAAAAATTACCCATAGCTATGCTCACTGCTGGCGTACTAAAACGCCCCTGATCTATCGTGCTACGCCCCAATGGTTTGTTTCCATGTCAGAAAATGGCTTGCTCGATAAAGCCCTAGATGCGATAAAAGGTGTTAGTTGGCATCCTGAATGGGGCGAAGCCCGCATTGCCGGAATGCTTTCTGCCAGCCCAGATTGGTGTGTGTCGCGTCAGCGTACGTGGGGCGTGCCTATTACTCTATTCATTCATCGTGAAACCCAGGCTTTGCACCCGCGCACGCAAGAGTTGTTTGAATTAGTCGCCAAGCAGGTAGAAGAAAAGGGCATTGATGCGTGGTTTGATTTGGATGCCGCGGAACTATTAGGCGATGAAGCTGATCAGTACACCAAGGTAACCGATACCATGGACGTTTGGTTTGACTCCGGCTCTACTCACTATGCCGTATTGGCACAACGTGAAGAGTTGCGCTTTCCGGCAGACCTTTACCTAGAAGGTTCAGATCAGCATCGTGGTTGGTTCCAGTCTTCTTTGAAAACCTCTATAGCCATGCACGGTGTCGCTCCCTACAAGGGCGTACTGACCCACGGTTTTACCGTTGATGGTGATGGCCGCAAAATGTCCAAGTCCTTGGGCAATGTGATGTCGCCACAAAAAGTATGTAATTCCTTGGGGGCTGACATCATTCGCTTGTGGGTTGCCGCGACGGACTTCAGTGCCGAAATGGCAGTTTCTGATGAAATTTTAAAGCGTACGGCCGATGCTTATCGTCGCATTCGTAATACAGCCCGCTTCCTATTGAGCAACCTAGATGGTTTTACTCCAGCTGATAATGTGGTGCCTGTGGAAGACATGTTGGCATTGGACCAATGGGTTCTAGAGCGAGCGGCTCAGGTGCAACAAGATATTGAAGCGGCATATCATGCCTATAATTTCCATTTGGTATATCAAAAGTTAACCCATTTTTGTTCTCAGGATTTGGGCGGCTTCTATTTGGATATTATTAAAGACCGCCAATACACCACAGCAGCCGATAGTTTGGCTCGCCGCTCCTGCCAGACGGCCATGTTCCACTTGATTGAAGCGATTACACGTTGGGTGGCGCCAATTTTAAGTTATACGGCTGATGAGTTATGGGACTTTATTCCTGGTGAGCGGGCAGCGTCTGTACAACTAGAAACTTGGTACGCTTTGCCGCAGCCTGACCAAGCTAAGCTGGATGCGGACTACTGGAATCAAGTAATGGCGGTAAAACAGGCCATTAATAAAGCTCTAGAAAGTAAACGCGGCGATGGTGGCATCGGTGGTTCTTTGACGGCTGAAGTAACGTTGCATGTTGATGACTCATTATATGAACTGCTGTCTCGGTTAGGTGACGAACTCCGGTTTGTGCTATTAACCTCGCGCGCCGACTTACAAAACGATAGCGCTGGTGAAGCCACTGACATTGAAGGACTGAGGGTAACGATTAAAGCCTCTGATCACAGTAAGTGTGAACGTTGTTGGCATCATCGTGAAGACGTTGGCCAGCATGCCGTTCATACAGACCTGTGTGGTCGTTGTGTAGAAAACGTAGAAGGTGCTGGTGAGGCGCGTCAATTTGCCTAACAGACAAGTAACCAAGGTTACGGCCTGGCAGCGCCTGTGGCCTTGGGTGTTGGGCTTGTGGTGGTTAGACCTATTAATTAAATATTGGGTTAGCGGCCAATTTTTGTATACTGAACGCGTTAATATATTGCCTATTTTTGACCTGACCTTGGTGCATAATACGGGTGCAGCTTTTAGTTTTTTGGCGGCTCAAGGTGGCTGGCAACGGTGGTTTTTTAGTGTTGTTGGTTTGGCCGTTGGGTGGTGGTTAGTGCGCTGGTTGCGGAATATCAACATCAATCAGCAGGTGTTGTCTTATAGCCTGGCAATATTATTGGCAGGGGCTTTAGGTAACCTTACAGAGCGCATCGTCAACGGATATGTTGTCGATTATTTGCTATTTTACTGGCCCCCTTATTACTTTCCGGCTTTTAATTTGGCTGACATACTGATTTTTTTAGGCGCGGCCGGCATGTTGCTGGATATGTGGTGGGGCGCGAAAGGAGATAGCCAATGATTACTACAGATTCTCAAGTGACCCTTCATTTTGCTTTGCGTACGGAAGCGGGCGAAGAGATTGATTCTACGTTTGGCGGCCAGCCTGCCAAACTAAACGTTGGAGACGGTAACCTATTGCCGGACTTTGAAGCGTGCTTGTTGGGTTTGCAAGAAGGTGATCATCAAACCTTTAGCATGGCGCCAGAAAACGCATTCGGGCAGCGCAATGACAACAATATCCAACTCATAAAGCGCCATCAGTTTGGTGCTGATGTGGTGCTGGAAACTGGCTTGGTGTTCAGCTTTTCTGATGCCGCCAATGGTGAGTTGCCAGGTGTTGTCAAAAGTATCAATGG
>JAAERS010000027.1 GCA_024230095.1 Gammaproteobacteria bacterium
AAAAACATCAGCCCTCACAGCCTCAGGCACTGCTTTGCAACACACTTATTAGAGCAAGGGCTTGATTTGCGCTCATTGCAGCATCTATTGGGACATGCCAGTCTTAATACCACTGCTCGCTATACCCAACTCACCAAAATTAAGCAGTATGATATAACCAAGGCGGTTAACCAACTAACAGATAAACTCAGTATCGAATGGGTTTTAACATGAGTACCTTTATCGCGTTGTTACGTCAACATCACCAAGCCCTTAATACTCAGTATAGCAGTCAATTATCACCGGATATGCGTCAAGCGATGTTTGCCATGCTTTCATGTAAAACCGCTCAGCAAGGAAAATCCTTATGGACTTGTTCATCGTGCAAGCATCATGACAGCCAAGCGCTTTCTTGTGGTCATCGACATTGCCCTCAATGTCAGCAAAGTACAACATCAATGTGGCTTGAACGACAAAAACAAAAGCGCCTACCTGTTGAGTATTTCATGACAACATTCACACTTCCCTATGAGTTAAGAGTGTTAGCGCGCAAGCGACCTAAAGCACTGTATCAACTGATGTTCAGGGTCAGCGCATCCATATTGAAAGACTTTGCCAAGCGCAATACGTTAGGCACGATAGGCTTTACTAGCGTATTGCATACTCATAGCCGAAGGCGTGAGCTTCATCCTCACTTGCATATTATTGTGGCTAATGGCGGTTATGATGCAAAGAAAAAACAATGGCGTAAGGGAAAATCTGATTATTTATTTAATGCCTTCGCCCTCGCTAACGTATGGCGAGCGAGGATGCTTGAGGCTATTAATAAACACCCAACGTTATCCTTAACGCAAGTCAAAAAAATGCCGAAGAAATGGGTCGTGGACTGCACAAAAGTCGGCTATGGCTTGCCTGCGTTAAAGTACCTTTCACGATACCTTTATCGGGGTGTGTTAGCCGATAATGATATTATCAGTCATGACAAAACAAGCGTAACGTTTCGCTATATAGATAGCGCAACCAAAGCAAGTCAAACACGCACATTACCCACCTTACAGTTTCTCCTGCTCATCTTACAGCATGTTTTACCTAAAGGGTTACAGCGTGTTCGCGATTACGGCCTGTTATCCTCAGGGGCGAGAAAGGTGCGGCTATTGATACAGCTGTTATTGACCGAGTTTTCTTACCTGCTCCCGCCAAGTATCGCGCCAATAAAGCCCAAAGCAAAACGGCTTTGTCCGTGCTGTTGGCATTATATGTTATGCACGGGTGTTATTCGGGCAGGGTAATCTTAAGAGTAAGATAAGGGCCAATGGTAAGAACGTTCACACAAAAGGAGACTAAAACATCATGACTAGATAGTTGAATTAACCGGAGCAAAATATCATTTTTTTGTTCTTTGGCGCAGTGCGCCTTGTATTTACATACCAGGCTAACCCACCTTGAAAATCAATCACGCTATTTACTATATAAAGCAGGCTTCGGGCTTGTCCAACACTCGAATAAGGTGTCGGCTGCGCGACACCTATTCTTATTTGTTAT
>JAAERS010000028.1 GCA_024230095.1 Gammaproteobacteria bacterium
CGCATTGCCCCAATCGTTCATGGCATCGCGACTGATACCTGATTAGCTGACCGCAGCCTGCAGAAAAACGGTCATTTACCACCAGGTACACGGGTTTATCAGTAATATCGATTCGGTTGCGAACATGACTTTGGAGCCTGCAAATCAAGAACGGATAACCAGTAGACCCCTCCACCTTCTGGTTAACCGGGCATCAAACTTAATTAATGTTGCTTTTATACAACAGGACACCCCGATATTTGCCTGCTTTGATGCATTATTGAAACAGTTACGCCATAATGGTGTTGCTTTTGTACAAGAGCAACACTAACGCATTTTAGGAGAATCAAGTAATGCAAAAGAAACTTATCGCATCATTAGCTGTCGCTTGCGCCGTGGCGGCGCCGGTTGCAGTCGCCGATGTCGCGATCTCGGGTTCTACCCGTATGATGGCGCAGTACGACGGCTCTACCATTAGCCTGACCGATGGCTGGTCACGGATTCGCTTCAACGCAGGGGCTGATCTGGGCAACGGCCAGTCAGTATTTGCCAAACACGAGTTTGGTGTGAATATCGGCATGGGTCACATTAAAGCTACCTCTGGCCAGCGCGTAACTGTGATCGGGCTCAAGGGAGACTGGGGCTCGATTGCTCTTGGCTCACAGTGGGATACCGGTACCAAGGTAATCTGGAAGTCCTGCCCGCATTGGAACTTTGGC
>JAAERS010000029.1 GCA_024230095.1 Gammaproteobacteria bacterium
CAAACGCTTATTGTTGCTAGCTGACGAAGTATTACCACAGATTCGAAACACCGAACGCGAAATAGAGCGCTTGGCCCAAGGCGGCTCAGGACGGTTAAATATCGCTATTGAATGCCATAGTTGTTTCCAATGGCTCATGCCAACTCTCGATAACTACCGTAGCGCATGGCCGGACATTGAACTAGACATCGCTAGTGGATTTAGCTTTGCCCCCCTGCCTGCACTAAGACGGGGTGAATTGGACTTGGTGATCACCGCCAACCCCAAACCCTTATCTGGCATTAGTTACGTCCCGTTATTCACTTATGAGTCAGTATTAGCTCTAAGCAATCACCACCCATTGACCGAACAAGACTATATTCGGCCTAGTGATTTGGCTCATGAAACCTTAATTTGCTATCCCGTTGAACGTGAAATGTTGGATATATTTGTACATTTTTTAGAGCCAGCAGAAGTGGAGCCCAAGAGCATTAGGCAAGCAGAGCTTACTATGATGATGATGCAATTAGTTGCCAGTGGTCGAGGTGTTTGCGCACTACCTAACTGGGCTCTTAATGAATACACCGATCGCGGTTATGTCAGTGCCCGCTCGCTCGGAGAACAGGGTGTATGGTGCACTCTCTATGCGGCCGTGCGCAGTGACCAACTTCACAGTGACTATATGGAAACCTTCTTGCAGTCGGCTAAAGACACCTCTGCTCGCGTTTTAATAGGTATTCGTCCAGTCCCAGATGAGGCCTACAAAAGCTAGTCACTACGCCATCAAGCACATCATGAGCGAAATAGTGCCAACAAGGTGACTTATTAAGGGCCCCGTATGAGAAAATTTGCCATACTCATGGCCTCAACGGACAGGCCGTGTTATAAACCGTTATATATATACAACCTAGATGAAACCCACCGAACCGATGAAAAACTGGACCCCTGCCAACTGGCGCAATTTTCCTATCCTACAACAACCTAATTACACCGATTCCGCCGCTGTTGCTAAAGTTGAACAACAACTTGGCAATCTGCCACCTTTGGTATTTGCCGGAGAAGCTCGGGCCCTTAAGCGG
>JAAERS010000030.1 GCA_024230095.1 Gammaproteobacteria bacterium
ACCGTGTAATGTGCTGGCACAAAGAGCATCATCGCTTGCGAGGTTATGTTGATGACAGCATGAGCCATGCCTTCTTGTGGTGTAGTTAATATCAGGGCGCGCTCGAGTAGCCGTATACATGGCTGTTAATAGAACCGTCTGTGTCAAACTATTTATACTTCTGAGCTGGCCAGGGTTTTCAGTTCAAAATTGGGCTATTTGTTTTAACAAAAGTTCTTTGTAAAATAACGAATAGTTAAATTATTGGCCACTATGGTGGCTATTACCTTGGGTTTTGCCTGTTTATAATGGCAATTTCGAGCTTTTCTTGCACCTCATACTTGACTAAGTCAGGGCTTTACCGGAAAATTCGGTCTTTAATTTTCGCCTGTGTTATCGATCAAGCTTCGTTTACGCAGGGCATAATTCAAGTGGGTCGATAAAGACTCGTAATTTTGTTATTTAATGAGGCATTTAAATGCAAGTTTCAGTTGAAGCTACTACTAGCTTGGAACGTCGCGTAACCGTCACCGTTCCTGCCGACAAGATTGACAGCGCGATAGACAAGAAGGTACAAGAAACCTCTAAGACTATTCGTATTGATGGCTTTCGTAAGGGCAAGGTTCCCGCCAAGGTTGTCAAGAAGCGTTACGGCGCAAGCATTCGTCAGGAAGTATTGGGCGATGTGATCCAGACTAGCTATTTTGAAGCTTTGCAAGAAGCCGATATCAACCCAGCTGGTATGCCTGAAATTGAGCCTAAAGAAGATGCTGGCGAAGGTGATTTTAGCTACGTCGCTGTGGTTGAAGTCTATCCAGAAATTGCCTTGGCCGACGCCTCTGCTTTAAGCGTAGAACGTCAAGCTGGCGCGATTAGCGATACTGATGTTGATAACATGATTGAAATGCTACGCAAGCAACAGACCGAATGGACTGATGTAGAGCGCGCATCCGCTGACGGCGATCAGGTTAATATCGATTTTGAAGGTTTTCAAGACGGTGAAGCTTTCGACGGTGGTGCCGCGCAAGGCCACGATCTAGTGCTAGGTTCCAATAGCATGATCCCTGGTTTTGAAGAAGGTATTGTTGGCATGTCGACCGGCGAAGAAAAAGCCATTCAAGTGACCTTCCCTGAAGATTATCAAGCGGAACATTTAGCTGGCAAAGAAGTGACCTTTAACATTACCGCTAACAAGGTTAGCGAAGCCCTATTACCAGAACTAAATGATGAGTTCTTTGCCAAATTCGGCCCTAAGGCTGAAGGCGAAGAGGGCTTTAAGTCAGAAATTCGCGCTAACATGGAGCGTGAAATGAGCCAGGCACTGAAAGCCAAGTTGAAGAATAATGTTTTAGATGCTTACCTTGAGCTGAATGAATTTGATATTCCTAAAGCGTTAGTCAAGGGTGAACTGGACCGCCTGAAACAACAAGCGATGCAACAGTTTGGTGGCGGTGATCAAAACCAAAACTTAGACCCAAGCATTCTGCCAGACGAAATGTTTCAAGATCAAGCAGACAAGCGTGTAAAGGTCGGCCTATTGGCAGGTGAAATCATCAAAGCCAATGAAATGAAAGCCGATGAAGATAAAGTGAAGAGCTTGGTTGAAGAGATGGCACAAGGCTATCAAGACCCTCAAGAATTCGTAGAGTTTTATCTAAACAATGCTGAGCAACGCTCTCAACTGGAAGGTGTAGTTCTAGAAGAAATGGTAGTAGATCATCTGCTGGCATCAGGCAACGTTACTGACGTTGAAGTGGACTACGAAACAGCGATCAAACCAGCGGAACAAGCTGACGCTTAATCGGGTTTTAGCCGCCTTTTAGAAAACGGCAAGGTGCCTTTGGTGCCTTGCCGTTTTTTTATGACTTTTTGTTAACAACCCCTTGGTATTACGACTTGTCGATACCATAAAGGAAGTGTATTGTTAGACAGCAAAGATACTGGTAAAAGTTACCTCAGTTATAACATGGAGCAAATACATCAATGAGCCTTAATGTGCCATACAGCGCGGCCCTTAGTCCCGAACTCAATGCCCTTGTACCTATGGTTATCGAACAGACTTCACGTGGTGAGCGTTCGTATGACATCTACTCACGGTTATTGAAGGAACGCGTTATTTTTTTGGTGGGGCAGGTAGAAGACCACATGGCCAACCTAGTGGTTGCGCAATTGTTGTTTTTAGAAGCTGAAAACCCCGATAAAGATATACACCTTTATATTAATTCGCCGGGCGGTTCCGTTACTGCAGGTATGTCTATTTATGATACCATGCAGTTTATTAAACCTGATGTAAGCACTATGTGTATCGGTCAAGCAGCCAGCATGGGAGCCCTTTTACTAACAGGTGGAGCCGAAGGTAAACGACATTGCTTACCCAACTCGCGCATGATGATTCATCAACCCCTTGGTGGCTATCAAGGGCAAGCCACGGATATTGAAATTCACACACGTGAAATTCTAAATATACGTGAAAAGCTGAATCGTATAATGGCCCAGCATACGGGCCAGGATTTTGATAAGGTGGCAGAAGACACCGATCGTGACAACTTCATGAACGCTGACCAAGCTCAGGCCTACGGTTTAATTGACAGTGTTTTGGACAAGCGTCCTGCGTAAATAACTAAAGAGGCCTTGGTTGACGTCGATAGGTATTATTAATCGACATTGGCCCGGAGCCAAAAAGTGAGAACGAAGCAGTATCACTGCTAAATAATTGGTACTAATCAATGACTACCAGTAATGATGGAAATGGCGAAGGAGGCAAGCTTTTATATTGCTCCTTTTGTGGAAAAAGCCAAAATGATGTACGCAAGCTGATTGCAGGGCCTTCTGTATTCATCTGTGACGAATGTGTGGACCTGTGCAACGATATTATTCGCGAGGAGATTCTCGAGCAATCTGATGTGCCTAGTGAAGAGCGCTTGCCGACACCAAAAGAAATTCGAGCGGCCCTAGAAGAGTATGTAATTGGTCAACAAAGAGCCAAAATGGTATTGGCTGTTGCCGTATACAACCATTATAAGCGCTTGCGTTATGAAGGCACCAAAGATGATGTTGAACTAGGCAAGAGTAATATCTTGTTGATTGGCCCCACCGGCAGTGGCAAAACCTTATTGGCTGAAACTTTGGCGCGCCTATTGAATGTGCCATTCACCATTGCCGATGCGACCACCTTAACCGAAGCAGGTTATGTTGGCGAAGACGTCGAGAACATCATACAAAAGCTGTTACAAAAGTGTGACTATGACGTCGAAAAAGCACAAAAAGGTATTGTGTACATTGACGAGATTGACAAAATTTCTCGCAAATCAGACAACCCATCGATCACGCGTGATGTATCTGGCGAAGGTGTACAGCAAGCCCTACTAAAGCTGATCGAAGGCACCGTTGCTTCCGTACCTCCGCAGGGTGGACGCAAGCACCCGCAACAAGATTTTCTACAAGTTGATACCAGTAATATTCTCTTTGTCTGTGGTGGTGCTTTTGCAGGTCTTGATCAAGTTATTCGGGATCGTACAGATAAAAGTAGTATCGGTTTCTCGGCTTCGGTTAATAGCAAAGCGGACATAGATATCGGAACATTACTGCATACGGTAGAAGCTGAAGACTTAGTAAAATTCGGACTTATACCAGAATTTGTCGGCCGTTTGCCGATGATCGCAACTTTAGAAGAGCTTGATGAAAAGGCATTAATGCAAATTCTCACCGAGCCTAAGAATTCCTTAACTAAGCAGTACGACAAGTTGTTTGAAATGGAAGGCGTAGAAATTGATTTTCGAGAGGAGGCCCTACAGGCAGTCGCTCGTAAGGCTATGGAACGCAAGACGGGTGCCCGCGGCCTACGTTCCATCATGGAATCTGTATTACTCCCAACCATGTACGAATTACCTGACATGGCTGACGTAGAAAAAGTTGTTGTTGATGAAAATGCCATTAATGGCTCCTCAGAACCGTTACTTATCCATGGTAAAGGCCAAGAGTTAGCCCAAGCGGCCAGTGACGAATAGGCGCTACAGCTTTAAGGCACTAATTAAAAGGGGGCCTGCAGCTCCCTTTTTTGTGCCTCACACTTACGCCGCCTTCTACATTGACTGGCTATGTTTTCATTTTTTGACCTTTTTTACTGTCCATTTAACAATGGCTACTTGCATTTTCACTGCAAGTCCGCATTAATCAACCTATGAGATATTAATGGGCAATACATCGCCCTATCTGAGAGGAAAGTATAGTATGAGTGACAAGTTGCCTTTAATTCCACTACGTGACGTGGTGGTTTACCCCCATATGGTTATTCCTTTGTTCGTTGGCCGTCAAAAGTCCATAGAAGCACTCGAACATGCCATGGCTAATAATGAAATTATTGTGGTGGTCGCTCAGCGTAACGCAGATGAAGACGATCCAAATGCCAAAGGTCTCTATAACATCGGTACTTCAGCGCGCATTCTGCAGCTCTTAAAACTGCCTGATGGCACGGTGAAAGTACTGGTTGAAGGCGAGGAGCGGGTGACTATCGACTGCATCCATACCGAGCAAGGTTTCGCTACCACTGAAGTAACGCCGTTTGAAGAAGACGACCTTTCCGAGAACGAAAAGAAAGCTTTGTCTCATACCCTGGTAGCTCAGTTTGAACAGTTCGTAAAATTGAGCAAAAAAGTGCCGTCCGAAGTTATGTCC
Source organism: Gammaproteobacteria bacterium (assembly GCA_024230095.1). Classification (GTDB taxonomy): domain Bacteria; phylum Pseudomonadota; class Gammaproteobacteria; order Pseudomonadales; family Balneatricaceae; genus Njordibacter. The sequence continues at coordinate 4,654 of JAAERS010000030.1, forward strand.
TCAGTAAATAATATCGACGACCCAACGCGACTGGCTGATACCATTGCGGCGCAAATGAATTTGAAACTTGAAGAGAAACAAAAGCTATTAGAAATGGCTTCTGTTAAATCACGCTTAGAGCACCTTATGAGTCAAATGGAAGGTGAAATTGACTTAGTAAAAGTGGAAAAGCGCATTCGTGGTCGAGTTAAAAAACAAATGGAAAAAAGCCAGCGTGAATACTATTTGAATGAGCAGATGAAAGCCATTCAGAAAGAGCTGGGGGATATAGATGAGCACGGTGCTAGTAATGACCTAGATGAATTACTACAAAAAATCACTGATGCAGGCATGCCTAAAGAAGCCAAAGACAAATCCATGAGTGAGCTGGGTAAGTTGAAGATGATGTCGCCCATGTCAGCCGAAGCCAATGTGGTACGTGGGTATATTGACTGGATGGTTACCATTCCTTGGAAAAAGAAAAGTCGCTTAAAGCATGATCTAGATGCAGCGAGCAAGGTACTCGAAGCCGACCACTATGGCTTGACCGAGGTGAAAGAGCGGATTCTAGAGTATTTAGCAGTACAGCAACGCGTCAAGAAGGTGCGCGGTTCCATTTTGTGTCTAGTAGGGCCGCCAGGAGTCGGTAAAACGTCCTTAGGCAAGTCTATCGCACGGGCTACCGGCAGAAAGTATGTGCGCATGGCTCTAGGTGGTGTTCGAGATGAAGCAGAGGTTCGCGGGCATCGTCGTACATATATTGGTTCCATGCCAGGCAAGCTAGTGCAAAAGATGTCCAAGGTGGGCGTCAAAAACCCTTTATTCTTACTTGATGAAATTGACAAGATGGGCATGGATCACCGGGGTGATCCAGCTTCAGCTTTGTTAGAAGTACTGGATCCGGAGCAAAATAATAGCTTTAACGACCATTATCTAGAAGTGGATTATGATCTTTCGGATGTGATGTTCGTTTGCACCTCCAATTCCATGAATATACCCGGGCCGTTATTGGATCGTATGGAAGTTATTCGAATTCCAGGCTACACAGAAGACGAAAAAGTCAGCATCGCTGCCCGCTACTTGATACCCAAGCAGTTGGCACTAAATGGTTTATCTCCCACGGAATTAACCATTGATGAAAGCGCTTTGCGAGATATGATTCGTTACTACACGCGAGAAGCCGGTGTTCGTAACCTAGAAAGGGAAGTCGCCAAGGTCTGTCGCAAGGTAGTAAAGGAACTATTACTCAATAAAGATACCAAGGGCGCCAGTCAAACAGTCAATGCTGATGCGCTAGAACACTATGCCGGTGTGCGCAAATTCAGCTACGGCGAAGCCGAAACTAACGACCGTATTGGACACGTTAATGGGCTAGCTTGGACGCAGGTAGGCGGTGACATATTAACCATCGAGGCTGCAGCAGTTAAAGGTAAGGGTCGGCTTATTAAAACAGGCTCTTTAGGCGACGTCATGCAGGAATCCATTCAAGCTGCCCTTACAGTGGTACGTGGCCGAAGTGAAGCGATTGGCGTAAAGGCTGATTTCCATGAGAACAACGATATCCATATACATGTACCTGAAGGCGCTACGCCAAAAGATGGCCCCTCAGCGGGTATTGGCATGTGCACCGCTTTGGTATCCGTGTTAACAGGGATACCCGTGCGCGCTGATGTGGCGATGACCGGTGAAATAACGCTCCGTGGACAGGTGCTGCCAATAGGTGGTTTAAAGGAAAAATTGCTTGCTGCTCATCGCGGTGGAATCAAGACTGTGATCATTCCAGATGAGAATAAACGTGACTTAAAAGAGATTCCAGATAATATTAAGGCTGATTTATCTATAAAACCTGTAAAATGGATCGACGAAGTCATCGATTTAGCGTTACAATTCGCTCCCCAGCCTCTTGTTGTTGATTCTGCGGCCACTAGCAGCGCGACACAGGAATCGGGAGAAACTGAAACAATCAGTACCCATTAGGGCAATTATTTGAAACCCTTGCTTGACAAGGCTTTAGGCAAGTTGGTATAAATTGTCCCTGTTGGACGCTAACAACTAATAACAAATTAAAATTAAAATTGAAATTCACTTGCCTGCTGGAACTAATGCGCCAGGTAATACAAAACACAAATACCATTAAAGGGGATTAATGTGAACAAATCTGAACTGATCGAAGCTATCACACAAGACGCTGACTTATCAAAAGCTGCTGCCGGACGCGCACTGGACGCTGTTATTAACGCGGTAACTGGCGCTTTGAAAGATGGTGAATCCGTATCCTTGGTTGGCTTTGGTACTTTCTCCGTGAAAGCCCGCGCTGCACGTACTGGTCGTAACCCACAGACTGGCGCAACTATTGAAATTGCGGCGGCGAACATCCCAAGCTTCAAGGCCGGTAAAGCACTGAAAGACGCTGTAAACTAAGCGTTAATAGCTGCCTCGACAGAACTGGCCTTAGACCTAGCTACAGCCAAGTACTAGGGCCAAAGATAAAACGCATTCTCAGGAATGCGTTTTTTGTTTGAATCATAAGTAAGCTGGCTACCCATATTGGCCAGTAACAATACACACCGGCAAACGGTGTCTGGATACCAAATTCATGCTGCAAAGTATTCGTGACAATGCCCAAGGCATTGTATCCAAAATTCTCGTAAGCTTGATCGCTTTCACCTTCGTTATTTGGGGTGCTGAATCACTATTTTCGTTCTCTACCGGTAGTGACGCGCCAGCCGCCGTCAACGGGCAGGATATCTCACTGCAAGACCTGGCTCAGGCAACTGAAGTGCAACGGCGTCAAGTATTGATGAGCAATCCTGATCTTGATCCTGTGGCGCTTGATATACAAGCTATTCAAGCCAACACGCTAGAACAACTTATAAAAGAGCAAATCTTGTTACAGCAAGCTCAACAATCAGGTATGGCTATTTCTGCGGCCAACGTAAACCAAATGATAGTTGACTCCAAAGATTTTCAGGTTGATGGCAAGTTCGACTCTCAATTATTCCAATCATTGATTGCTAATGTTGGCCTTACGGCCAATGTATACAAGCAGACATTGGAAAAAAATAGCCTAATCAATCAATTGCAACAGGGCGTGGCGGCATCAGCCTTCACCTTGCCAGAACAAGCCAATTTAGTAGCGGCCCTGGACGGACAAACCCGTACTTTTGAAGTTATGGTTTTACCATATGCCCAGCAATTAGCGGCTATCGAAGTCACTACCCAGCAAATCGAACAATACTATCAGGCCAATTCTGAGCACTATTTATCGCCAGAACAAGTACAAGTTGATTATGTCGTCCTCACTAAGGAGCAATTCAAGCAACAAGTACAAGTATCAGATCAACAAATTCAAGATGCCTATGCTGAAGCTGAACTACAACATCAAAGTAGTGAAGAGCGAGAGGCAGCTCACATATTGTTTAATGTTGATGATCGACAGTCAGAAGCACAGGCACTTAGTTTAGCTGAACAAGCCTACACTGAGCTACAGAACGGATCTAGTTTCGCTAGCGTAGCGGCTGAGTACTCCCAAGATGCCGGCACATCGGCAGATGGTGGTTCTTTAGGATCTGTATTTGCAGGAGACTTTGGTGGCGAATTTGACGAAGCCTTATTCGGTCTAGAGGTAGGTGCCTATACGAAACCTGTCGTTACTCAGTTTGGGGTTCAGATTATTCGCTTAGAAGGTTTGGTTAACAATACTTATCCATCACTAGCCGAACAAGAGGAATATCTGCGAGCCGAATTGCAGTTACAGGGTGCTGAAAATTTATTTGTTGCCGCCAGCGAGACCATGGCTGACATTGCCTTTTCGTCACCTGATTTGCTAGAACTAAGCGAAGAATTAGCGTTGAACATCGAAACTTCAGTATTTTTTGATCGCAATGGCGCCACCGAATTTGGTGATCTTGCTGCCCGTGTTGCCAGTGCGGCTTTCGCCGACGACGTATTTGCACAAGGCAATAATTCGGAAGTGATTGAGATGGCTTCGAATAAGTTGTTAGTATTGCACCTCAAGGACCATAAACCGGCAGCACTGCAGGGTTTGACAGACGTCTCTGATGCCATTGCAGCCCAGTTGTCTCAGGAGGCCGCTATAAAGCAATTACAGGCCACAGCCGATACTTATGTACTCCAACTTCAAGAGGGCGCTGAGGCGGCTTCAGTGGCCTCTGATGCCGGATTAGAGTGGGCGACATATGAAAACTCACCACGCTTGAATAATGCCATCAGCCCTACTTTAAGTCAGGCGGTGTTCAAACTAGCTCGACCAGCACAAGGAGCTATCTATAGCTCTAGTATGGATTTCACTGGCGATGTGTCAGTAATTCGCTTACTTGAAGTAACCGACGCTAATAGCGAAGATCTGGCAACTGAACAGAGAGTTTCTTTAACGAATGCGCTATCACGCATGCAAGGGCAAGCCGAACTTATTGCCTTTGAAGCCGTGCTTGGGGAAAAAGCGGAAGTTGAACGTTTCTAAGACAGAGCATATGTCCAGTATTTCAAGTTAAAAAAAAGGCAGTCAAATGACTGCCTTTTTTATAGTTGGATGGGATGGTAGCCTAACTTTTCACATGCCTTTAACGGCATAGATGCCCTCAGCATTACGGAAATAACCCTGATAGTCCATACCAAATCCATAAACAAAGCGGTCTTCAACATCTAGCCCTATAAAATCGGGGCGGTATGCTACTTTGCGATTATGTAGTTTGTTTAGCAAAGCGGCGGCGTACACTTTTTTCGCACCGGCCTCTTCAAGATATTCGCAGATAGCCGCTAAGGTGTGCCCCTCATCATAAATATCATCGACAACTAAAACCGTGCGGTTTTTGAATTCAATACTTGGCCGAGCTAACCAGGACAGGTTAGTGCCGACAGTTTTATTACCATAACGAGTGGCATGCAAATAATCTGTCTCCAAGGGGAATTGGAGTTTTAATAGCAACTGCGCCATAGGGATCATGCCGCCGTTGAGCACGCACAATACCAGCGGCATTTCTTCAGCCATAGCGTCGGTAATCTCGTTGGCTAAGGTTTCGATGCTATCGGCGATTTGTTGGCTAGTGATTAACAAGTCTGCCTGTTCATGAACGCTCACGGCTTGTTCGTAAGTAATGGTCATTGATGACTCCGTAACTGCGAAAAAAAGCTATTATACGCGGCCTATTACTAGCAAACTAGTGCCACTTGACTAAATGGTCAAGAATATAAAAAGTGGTCAATCTAAAACATTGGTATTAGTTATTTTTTTGTTTGCATAGGGTAATATTGTCGACACATTTAACATATTAGCTAATAACAGGTATATACACTATGTCCTATCAAGAAGCTTATAACCATGCCACTTTAAACCCAAATGAATTCTGGAAAGAGGCGGCAGAACAACTAGCCTGGTTTAAAAAACCCAACCATATTGTTGACACATCCGAGCAACCTACTGGGCGTTGGTTTAGTGATGGAGAAATGAATACCTGCTACATGGCATTGGATTACCATGTAGCCAATGGCCGTGCAGATCAAGTTGCCATCCATTATGATTCCCCAGTTAGTGCCACCAAATACAGCCTGACATATGCGCAACTATTAGAAAAAGTGGCCTTATTTGCTGGCGCCTTAAGAGCGCAAGGCATAACTAAGGGAGACCGTGTTGTTATTTATATGCCCATGGTTATGGAAGCCGCTGTTGCTATGCTTGCCTGCGCTCGCCTAGGAGCCATTCATTCTGTCGTATTTGGTGGCTTTGCAGCAGCGGAATTGGCAGTACGTATTGACGATGCTAAGCCGAAAGTCGTTATTACGGCTTCCTGTGGCATTGAAGTTAGCAAAGTAATAGCCTATAAACCCCTGTTGGATTCTGCTTTGCAATTAGCGACTCACCAGGTTGATAGCGTGATATTGTTACAACGCCCTCAGCTGCAAGCTGATATGCAAAATGAACGTGACCTAGATTGGAATGAGGCGGTTTCCGCCGCGGTGCCCGCCGAAGCTGTGCCCGTTAAGTCTACCGATCCATTGTATGTTCTTTATACATCGGGCACTACCGGCAAGCCAAAGGGTGTGACCCGTGATAATGGCGGTCACGCTGTGGCGCTGAACTACACCATGAAAGCGATCTATAACATGGAAGCCGGTGATGTCTTCTGGGCAGCATCTGATGTTGGCTGGGTAGTTGGTCACTCTTATATTGTTTATGGACCCTTGTTGGCGGGATGTACTAGTATTTTATATGAGGGCAAGCCTGTGATGACGCCGGATGCGGGCGCATTCTGGCGTGTCATAGAAGAATATAAAGTGAAAGCAATCTTCTCAGCACCTACGGCTTTTCGTGCCATAAAAAAAGAGGATCCAGAGGGCGATCTTTTAAAAAAATACGACATATCTAGCTTGGTTACTGTATTTATGGCTGGTGAGCGACTGGATCCACCGACCTATGAGTGGGCCAAGAATACGATCGGCCGTCCGGTTGTAGATCATTGGTGGCAAACAGAAACTGGCTGGTCTATTTGCGCCAACCCTGTTGGCCTTGATGACCTGCCGGCTAAGCCAGGTTCTTCAACTGTGCCTATCCCTGGCTATGACCTGCATATTCTTAGTGATGATGGTGCGCCATTGCCAGCCAATGAAAAAGGCAATATCGCGTTGAAGCTGCCTATGCCACCAGGCTTTTTATTGGGCGTGTGGGGTGACCCTCAACGCTTGCATGATTCTTATTTGGCCGATTTTCCAGGCTACTACACTTCGGGGGATGGTGGTTATCGTGACGAAGATGGCTACGTCTATATCATGGGCCGCACGGACGATGTTATCAACATCGCCGGTCATCGTTTGTCGACCGGTGAGATGGAAGAAGTCGTTGGCGATCATTCATTAGTTGCCGAATGCGCTGTGGTTGGCATTCACGATGAACTAAAAGGGCAAATGCCCTTGGCATTAGTGCTACTTAAAGCTGGGGCAGAAACGACAGATGCCATACTAAGTAACGAATTAGCCGCGATGTTACGCGCCAAAATAGGCCCTATTGCGGTCATGAAAAGCGCCCATGTCGTGCAACGTTTGCCAAAAACACGTTCTGGCAAAATTTTGCGCAAGATCATCCGCAATATTGCCAATGGTGAAGACTATATTGTCCCTTCCACTATTGACGACCCAGCTAGCTTGGATGAGATTGCGCAATTGATTGCACCTAAAAACTAGCACTGCATGCTGTTAAAAGTGCCATATTGAAGTAATGTTAAGCGATTACTTTGACTGGCACTTGTTCGTCTTCTTATCATTGACATGCCATGCCCACCAATTTGTTTTTTGAACATCCCTACTAAATTTTTATACCTTGATTTAGGCAAATTAATTTAGATAATAGTTTTGCCCATAAATCGGGCAATAGATTTTGGTCAGCACAGAGAATAGGGTAGAATATCCGCTCAAGACTTCTGCACAGTTGGCCAGCTTAATGAATACTGATATCAATCACATTTTGGTAAATGGTGCCCAAATAGCCTATAGCAAGCTCAAGCGCGCACAATCGTTTAATGCACGTTTATATTATTACGCTGAAATAGGCGTCTATTTGGAAGTATCCCTGTCCCATGGTGCCGGCATTACCGCTGATACCCATGACCAAATTACGGAAATATACAAACAGGCCACGCGTTTTCATATGAAACAAAACAAACTTACCAGCTTGGCCTAGCAGGTAGTATTTTGACCAGTGATGCTCCCCGAGAAGTAGGACATGTATTTGATATTGACGCATTTTTACAGCAGTTGCCTGCTCGACCAGGCGTCTACCGCATGCTCGACGGAGAGCAAAAGGTCATTTATGTTGGCAAGGCTGTTAATCTAAAAAATCGTGTTACTAGCTATTTTCGAGGCCGCAGCCACAACAATAAAACTCAGCTAATGGTTACTAAGGTGGTGACTATAGAAGTCACTATCACCCACAGTGAAGCTGAAGCCTTATTGCTTGAAAACACACTAATAAAGCAACTCAAACCACCTTACAATATTTCTCTGCGAGACGATAAGTCTTATCCTTACGTGTTTGTATCAGATCAGCATACCTACCCAGCTATGCAATATTTGCGTGGCGCCAAGCACCGCAAAGGTCGCTATTTTGGCCCCTATACCAGCGCAGGTGCCGTGCGGGAGAGCCTCAATCTGATGCAGAAAATCTTTCGATTACGACAGTGTGAGGATTCCTTTTTTAGCAACCGAAGTCGTCCTTGTCTGCAGTTTCAAATTAGGCGTTGTTCGGGGCCTTGTACAGGCGAAATTAGCCAACAAGCCTATACCGCTGATGTCGATAGCGCCATCTTGTATTTGGAAGGTAAAAACCAAGCCCTGTTAGATGGCGTTAGCCAACAAATGACTAGTGCGGCGGAACAACTGCAATTTGAACGCGCCGCAGTATTACGAGATCAATTAGCAGACTTGCGCCATATGCAAGAACAGCAGCATGTAATTTCAGAGCGAGGCAACCTTGATGTATTTGCTCTGGCCATGTCCTCGGCTGGCCAGTGCGTGCATCATTTAATGGTCCGTAATGGGCAGGTTACTGGCAGTAAAAACTACTATCCAAAGTGGGCCATAGCAACACAAAAATCCGTTCTAATTAATGCCTTTTTGGGGCAATTTTATCTATCAGGTAGCCGACGAGAAATTCCTGATGAGAGTATTGTAAGCGACTTGGGTGAAGCCTGTGCTTTGACTGAAGCCATAGCCAGTCAAAGCACTAGTGCATACCGCCTAACGAACAAGGTTAGGGGGCAACGTGCGAAATGGTTAAAATTGGCACAAACCAATGCAGATCAGGCATTAATGAGCTATGTGGCCAACAAACAGACTCAGTTAACGCGTATGCAAAACTTACAGGACGCTTTACAACTGGACCAATTGCCAGAGCGTTTGGAGTGTTTTGACATAAGCCACTCTAGTGGCGAGGCCACTGTCGCTTCATGTGTTGTCTTTGACCAATCTGGGCCAAAAAAGTCGGACTATCGCCTATTTAATATAAACGATGTCACTGCCGGTGATGATTACGCGGCTATGCGTCAAGCGCTAACTCGTCGCTACACTCGTTTAAAAGAAAATAATGGGGTCATTCCCGACATACTAGTCATTGATGGTGGCTTGGGTCAGCTCACACAAGCTAAGGAGGTCCTGAAGGAGTTGCAATTACAAGACCTATATTTACTTGGAGTTGCCAAAGGTGAAACGCGCAAAGCGGGGCTAGAAAAACTCATTGAAGGCTGGAGTGGGGCGGAGGTAGCCTTATCTTCTGAATCACCGGCATTGCATTTGTTGCAGCATATTCGTGACGAGAGCCATCGCTTTGCTATCAGTGGACATCGCGCTCAAAGAGGTAAAAAACGCGGAAAATCAGCGTTACAGCAAATAGAGGGGGTTGGCGCAAAGCGGCAACAAGCGTTGTTACGCCAATTTGGCTCTTTACACGCCATCAGTAAAGCCAGTGTTGATGAAATAACCAAAGTAAAGGGTATTAACGAATCCTTAGCTGAGACGATTTATCGTGCATTACGGGGTGAAGAAATATAATTATTACGGTATCATTCCCGTTCAACATGCGACTCCACACGACATCGACACCATGATCAACATTCCTAACATCTTGACCCTATTACGTATATTACTAATCCCTATCATTGTAGGTGTTTTCTATGCTCCTATTGAGCAGGGTAACCTTATCGCTTGCGCTCTGTTCACTCTTGCTGCTTTTACCGACTGGTTAGATGGTTATTTGGCTCGCAAATTAGATCAATCTACCCCCTTTGGTGCCTTTTTAGACCCTGTGGCTGATAAGATTACAGTTGCGGCGGCACTGACTATGTTGGTTGAAGTACATGCAACCTGGTGGCTGACAATTCCGGCTATTGTGATCATTAGCCGCGAAATTGTTATATCTGCGCTACGTGAGTGGATGGCTGAAGCCGGGCAAAGAGCCAACATTGCGGTGTCCTACTTAGGCAAAATCAAAACCACAGCCCAAATGGTGGCTATCATATTGTTACTTGCATTCTTGCCTGGGGAACAGTATACATGGACAGGCGTATTGCTACTTTATGTAGCCGCTACGCTAACCTTATGGTCTATGGTAAGCTACCTGCTAGCAGCATGGCGCACATTAAAAGAAAGCGAATAAAATCGAGTAGACAAGTTGGACATGCAAAAGCGAAATTCATATAAACCCAACATCAATGTGGTCATAGCTGATGACCATGAAATTGTGCGCGCAGGATTTAAGCAGTTACTTTCTACTACCACTGACATTCATGTACTCGCCGAAGCAAGCTCCGGTGAACAAGCCATTGAGTTGTCTATCGATCTTGAGCCTGATGTGGTCATCATGGATATCAATATGCCAGGCATAGGCGGGATTGAAGCTATTCGCCGCATTAGTGCGCGCCTACCGGATATATCTATCATTGCCCTTACAGTGCATGAATCAGAACCCTTTCCCACCCGTGTGCTAGCCGCTGGCGCAAAGTCTTACCTTAGCAAACGTTGTGCGCCACAAGAATTGGTTCAAGCCGTGCGTCAAACCTGTTCTGGTGGCTCTTATATCAGCGAAGAAATCCGTGCTGAAATGGGCAAAGCCAAACTAGACCATAACAATCCCTTAGCTCTACTAACTAGTCGAGAATTCCAGGTTTTCAACATTATGGCGGAAGGAAAAACCGCTATAGAAGTAGGGGATGAAATGCATCTAAGTCATAAGACTATCCATACCCACCGGTCAAAAATTTTAAAAAAATTAGGTTTGGAAACCAACTTAGATATTGTTGAATTCGCACGTCAACATGATCTGATCTGATCACTCAGCTATACATGACGTCGGCTAATAGCAATGCCTGTCAAAATCACAGCAAGAGCAAATAAGTCACTCCATAAAACAGGTTCTTCTAACACTATTGCACCAGTTAAATAGGCAATAACCGGGATGATATAGTTATTATTAGAAACAAAATTAGGACCGGCTTGTTTCACTAACACAAAGTAGATTACCGAAGCTATTCCTGTTGGTACAAAACCCAGCCATACCAAACTGATTAAGCTTTCTGTGGCCACCAGTTGCCACTGTATACTCCACATTTGTGGCCATAAAATAACCCCCCAAATGGCGGCGCTAGTCATCACGCCGGCACTGACTACGCTAATTTCATAGTGTGAATACAAACGCACCAATATAGTATTAATGGCATAACAACATGCTGCTAGCAGAATGATTAATGCGCCATAAAAACTGTTACTACCCACGACTAGGCTCGGCCACAGCACGAATATGACACCGGATATGCCCAAAACAAAGCCGATAATTCTATTTTTATTGAGCTGTTCTGCTGGAATAAACCAATGGGAAAGAAGCATGGTCGCTAGTGGCATGATCGCCATTAGGAGACCGGCCATACCCGAGGTAACCGTTTGCTGGCCATTAGTAATAAGCCAATAGGGTAACAAGTTTCCTAAACACGCAAACAGTGAGAACTTTGCCCAATCCGCTATTTTCGCGGGTAACCTTTTTCCTTTATATAGCATAAATGCCAGCAAGATTAGGGCCGCAAAAAGTAGTCGCCAAGCCACAATTTGTTCTGGAGTAAAAGAACGTAAGCTTATAGTAATATTGAGAAAAGAGGTGCCCCAAAGTATGGTCAAAGTAGCAAATAGGAGCCAATGTTTAGTGGTAATAGTCGGCATGTGTCATTGGTAGCTAGCTTGAGTAGGTTGCACATTGTGTAACAAAACATTGTTAGAAGCAAAAAAAACAGGTTGACTACAGCAAATTAATTCCCGTAAACTAGTTCACATGTTAACTATTGGTAAACTGCTTTAAGCCGACTATAAACGCTATCAGGAGAACAAAATGGGAAAGCTTGCACTTGCGGCCAAGATTACACATGTACCCTCAATGTATTTGTCTGAAATGGATGGCCCACACAAGGGTTGCCGCGAAGCCGCTATTAACGGGCATATTGAAATTGGTCAACGTTGTCGAGATCTCGGTGTGGACACCATCGTTGTGTTTGATACCCATTGGTTAGTTAACTCTGGTTACCATATTAATTGTGCTGCCAAGTTTAGTGGCATCTACACTAGTAACGAGCTACCACACTTTATCAAAAACATGCCTTTTGAATACGCGGGTAACCCAGAACTTGGACATCTAATCGCTAAGGCTGCCACTCAGTCTGGTGTCCTTACGCGTTCCCACGACCAAACGACGCTGCAAATGGAATATGGTACGTTGGTGCCTATGCGCTATATGAATAAAGACGGCCACTTTAAAGTTATTTCCATTTCTGCTTTGTGTACTGTACATGATTTAAATGACAGCGCTAATTTAGGAAAGGCTCTTCGCAAGGCCATTGAAGAAGAATATGACGGCACTGTGGCTATATTAGCATCGGGATCTTTATCCCACCGTTTTGCACAAAATGGCGTTTCCGATCAGTATCTGCATAAGGTTTGGTCACCATTTCTGGAAACTATGGACCATCGTGTTGTAGAAATGTGGCAAGCGGGACAATGGGCTGAGTTTGTAAAAATGCTACCTGAATACGCAGAAAAATGTCATGGCGAAGGATTCATGCATGATACAGCAATGCTGTTAGGGGCTTTGGGTTGGGATGAATATGCAGGCAAGGCCGAAGTCGTGACACCGTATTTTGGTAGTTCGGGAACTGGGCAAATTAACGTCGTACTACCGATTGAATAACACAAGGTATTGGTAACACGACGCCTTAAGGCATCAGCCAATAGTGTGGTTGTGTATAGATACGCTGTGGCTCATCTGCACTTGGTAAACTGCGCAGGAAAGCAGGGCGCTCAGATAAGCGTTGAAAATAGGCATAAACGCTAGGTAACACTTGCAAATTAGTAAACCACTGAGCCACGTAAAGGCTGTAGCCTATGCTAGTATCAATGGCGGAAAAATCATCCAGTAGGTAAAGCCGATCACGCAAATAAATATCCAACACTGCCAGTGCTTTTTCCAGGCGCCGAGTTTCCAATTTTCTTACTGTTGCTGAACGTAATTCAGGATCCTTAATGGCGATAGCTTGCTGGGTGAGGTTGGCGCTATGTACGACAAGCGTTTCTGCATAGTGCAACCACTGAAGCCACATTGGTCGCTCAGCATGACCAGGCGGGCGCCATAGGCCTTGGTCGCCATAGTTTTCGCACAGATACTCACAAATAGCTCCGCTTTCAAATATTGTAATCTCATCATCAATCAGACAGGGTACTCGACCTAAAGGGTGGTGCTGAAGATAGTCGGGAGCATGCAACTCTTGGCCAAAGCTGTGAATAACAAGGTCAACCTCCAAATTCATTTCATATAGAAGCCACAATGAGCGCATGGAGCGTGCTTGGTGGCAATGGTGCAACGTAAGGGCCATAAAGTATACATCGTCATATCGTTGTTCTAGGTGGGTAAATTAAACCTTGAATATTGTTTGTGTACAAGCCGTAGTAAGACAGGAATTATTTGGCTTGTAACAATGAGGCATTTGGCTAGCGTATTCGGATGTCATTAATTCATTTACCACTCTATTTAACATAATATACATTATGCGAAATACACTATAGCCAGAACAGTCCCCCATAGATATAATAAACCTATCGCTTGATGAAGGAATTGAATCTGTGTCGATTAACTCATGCCCTGTTGCTTCTCGTTTGAAACAAGCTCGCTTAAAGTGTGGAATCTCACAAAGGAATCTTGGTATTGCCGCAGGCATTGACCCAACGTCGGCCAGTGCGCGCATGAATCAGTACGAACGTGGCAAGCATGTGCCAGATTTTGATACGCTCACCAAACTGTCAGCCGTACTTGATGTACCGGTAACCTTTTTCTACTGTACTGATGATGCAGACGCTGAATTTCAATTAAACTATCATCAACTGCAAGCCCAGCAACAATCACAAGTTAAACAGCTCTTACAGCGCATCAATTTTCGTTGATTTCTTTTGGTTAGATTGTTAAGCAAAAAAAAGCCAGCTTTTTAGCTGGCTTTTTTTCGTTAGTAATAAGCTGATTGTATTATTTATTACTTTCCGCTCTCACAGCGTCTTTAATCATAACACGTCTGAGCGCTTTGATGCCGACGAACGTGATGATTACGCAGCCAGCAATCACAGCAAGACTGGCAGATAAAGGCGCTAAGGTATAGGTATCAATGGTGGTCAAAATATGGGCTCCATTTAATAAAATAAAAACTAAATATGCTGGTTATTTTAGCAAAAATAATGATAAAAATCAGTAATCTTCGCTATTAGCCAGCATTAATGAGAACACTGTTACTGAATACTAAGTAATAGTTAGTAACGGTAGTGCTCAGGCTTATAAGGGCCTGCTACTGGCACCCCAATATAGTCAGCCTGTTCTTGGCTTAAGGTAGTCAATTCGGCTCCTAACTTAGCTAAGTGTAATCGTGCTACCTCTTCATCGAGCTCTTTGGCAAGGCGATAAACCCCAACCTCTCGGTCTTTATTTTGCGCGATATCTATCTGCGCGATAGTTTGGTTGGTAAAGCTGTTGGACATAACAAAGCTTGGGTGCCCTGTGGCACAACCCAAGTTAATCAAGCGCCCCTCTGCCAATATATAGATACTATTACCATTGGCAAAAGTGTAACGATGCACTGGGCAATTATAATCTTTGATTTCTTCTTTAGTCACACCAGGCAGGGCTTCTAATTCGGCCATTTGCAATTCATTGTCAAAGTGACCTATGTTACAAACAATAGCCTGATCTTTCATACGACTCATCTGGTCTGCTGTGATGATATCTTTGTTACCGGTGGTAGTAACATACAAATCAGCGACCGGTAGCGCCTTCTCGACCGTAGTCACATGATAACCACTCATGCAGGCTTGCAAGGCACATATGGGGTCGACTTCTGAGACCATCACACGTGCCTTTTCATTCGCCAAGGCCTCGGCGGACCCTTTACCAACATCACCATAACCACACACCATCGTCACTTTGCCCGATAGAAGCACATCCATAGCACGTTTAATACCATCGGTTAACGAGTGGCGGCAGCCATATACGTTATCAAATTTCGATTTGGTGACAGAATCATTGACATTAATGGCCTGAAACTTCAGCTCGCCCTTCTCGGCCATCTGAATTAAGCGGTGCACACCAGTGGTTGTTTCTTCAGAAACACCAACAATCTTTGCTGCCATATTGGTCCAATGACCTGGACGTTCTACCAACACTCGTTTGATAAGGTCAAACACCACCTGCTCTTCTTTACTAGCTGCCGGTCCTTCGACAATAGAAGCATCCGACTCAGCCTTGGCACCTAAGTGAATCAGCAAGGTCGCGTCGCCACCGTCATCAACAATTTGTTCAGGACCGGTACCATCTGGCCAGGTCAGCGCTCGGTAAGTACAATCCCAGTACTCTTCCAGAGTTTCTCCCTTCCAAGCAAAAACCGGGACACCAGCAGCAGCTATGGCCGCCGCGGCATGGTCCTGAGTAGAGAAAATATTACAAGAGCACCAACGCACATCAGCACCTAGGGCAACCAGGGTCTCAATTAAAACTGCTGTTTGTGTTGTCATGTGCAAAGAGCCCATGATCTTTATGCCAGCTAAAGGTTGGCTAGCACCGTACTTGTCTCGCGAAGCCATAAGGCCTGGCATTTCGTATTCGGCTATACTGAGTTCTTTACGACCAAATTCGGCCAAAGCAATGTCGGCAATTTGGTATTCAGGGGCCATAGGCATAGGTATTCCTTGCGATATAAATTGAAGAAAGGGACAATTTAGAAATTAGTTAATGCTAAAACGAGGTTTGTATTGACCGCCAAAACCAATGGTAAACCATTGATCAATCGAGTCATGGCGCACGGGCTTACCCGTTTTAGCTAGTTCCAAATTTTGTTCAGAAACGTAAGATTCGTGCTCACTGCCATCAGTGAGTATATGGTAAAAAGGTTGTTTTTTGTTAATAGCCGGCTGCCCCATGCGCTGCATGGCTTTACTAGCTTCTTGATACCATTTTTCGTCCAAAGAGTACTCAAAATCGACATCAAAAATAACACCACGAAAACCGTAGTGTTTATGTTGGACTACTTGTCCGATGTTAAATTTTGCTTGCGTAAACTGCATCGACAATCAACCAAAAGAAAAAGAAAATATCACTATCACTATCGAGCTATAAAAACGTGGTTATTATAGCCTTTCTGTGGGCTTATTCCAAACCATAAATAAGGCATGTTGAGCTCATGTAGTAATCACAAATACTTGAAAAAATACATAGAAACCACTATAAATACATCTGTAGCTACGAATCACTTGGCATCGTTGCTTTTATTAGTTAGATTTGTAGAATACTACTTTCAAAATCATGAGGATTTATAAGCATGCAAGACCATGTTCAATATGCATCAAACGCACGTGAATCGGCTTTAGCAACCAATAAATTAATGCGTAACACCTACGCCCTGCTCTCTATGACGCTGATCTTCAGTGCCGTCATGGCGGTAGTTGCTATTGCCACTAATGCTGCCCCTATGGGGCTGTTGGGATTAGTAGGTATGATTGCCTTGTTGTTCATCCTACATCGTGTGCAAAACTCTGTCTGGTCCTTACCACTGGTATTTTTATTCACCGGTTTCATGGGCTACAGCTTGGGACCGATTGTAAATATGTACTTAGGTATGGCAAACGGTGGACAAATTGTTGCTACGGCTTTAGCCATGACCGGCATAACGTTCCTAGGCCTATCAGCCTACGCGATTGCAAGTCGTCGTGACTTTAGCATGTTGGGCGGCATGTTAAGTGTTGGTCTTATTGTGGTCATTATCGCCATGATTGCCAGTTGGTTCTTTAGCGTACCCGGCCTACAACTAGCTATTTCTGCGGTCATTGTGATCTTGATGTCTGGCTTTATCTTGTACGATACCAGTCGCATGATTCATGGAGGCGAAACTAATTATGTTATGATGACAGTGAGTCTGTACCTAAACATATACAATTTGTTTTTATCTCTATTGCATTTGGTTGGCGCCTTTAGTGGCGATGATTAATCAATATTTATAATCAGGGCCCCATTGACAGATCCGTTGGTGGGGCTTTTTTTTGGCAATTATGAACCCACTATCCTACTGCCTAGTCGTGCGATGCGGCCCTAATCAACAAAGTCAGGCTTTGTCTGCCTTTGAGTTTGCTCGTGAGCTGCTCGCTCAGGGACATAGGCTGGAGCGCGTATTTTTCTATCAACAGGGCGTCCTCACCGCATCCAGTTTACGCACACCAGCGCAAGGTGAGCTGAACATCACACATCAGTGGCAACAGTTACAAGAACAGCACCCATTTGGCTTGGATGTTTGTATTGCAGCAGCTTTACAGAACGGCATTGTTGATGAAAATGAAAGCCAACGTTACCAGTTACACAGTCACAATTTAGCGTCTGGATTTGAGCTAGCCGGCCTAGGACAGCTAGCCAGTGCCACAGCCACCTGTGATCGTGTTATCACCTTTGGAGCCAATGTGTGAGCAGCCTAATAGTCATGCGCAGCACTCCTTATGGCAACACCAATGCCAAGGATGCCCTCGATGTTGCGCTTACTTTAGCGGCATTTGAACAAGAACCGGCGCTGTTGTATGAAGGTCGCGGTGTTTTACAGCTACTGCTAAGTAGCCAAATGGACACACCATTTAAACACCTGGGCAAAATATTAAGTGCGCTGCCAATGTATGATATTGAACATATATATATTGATAAGGATTCCCTCACAGAATGCGGTATTGATGCCAAACAACTACAAAACTTGCCCGTGCAATGCCGCCTGCTCGATGCCACACAAGTCAGTGATTTGTTCCAACAACATCAGCATGTCATGGTATTTTAAAATGTTACATTTGTTGCAATCGGACCTAGGTTCAGATGAATTAAAGCGTTTGTGTAATAAGCTGACACCTGAGGATAGTGTAATACTGATGAATGACGGGATTTATTTAATCCATCAACTAACTCAAATATTACCGCTGCCCTGCGCTTGTTTCGCCGTCATTTCAGACTGCGAAATGCGTGGTATGGTTCTCGCTGAGGGCATAGAGGGCATCGATATGTCAGGGTTGCTAGCACTCACGACACAACATGCCAGTAGCGCTAGCTGGTAACGAATAATGCAATTAGATCTCGATCAAGACGGTTATCTGCGCAACCTTAGCGATTGGAGCCCGAAAACAGCCGAACAGCTGGCTTTGAGCGTTCATATCACCATGAGTTCAGCCCATTGGGAGGTTATTGAACTACTACGTCAATTTTACGCTGAAACTGGGGTGTCACCCGCGATGCGTATACTAGTGAAGTTGGTGAAGAAAAATTTGGGACCAGAAAAAGGCAATAGCATCTATTTGCTTACCCTTTTTCCAGATAGTCCCGCTAAGTTAGCGGCCAAGATAGCAGGCCTGCCACGCCCAACCAACTGTCTTTAACGAAAAAAGGCGCCTTTAAGCGCCTTCTTTATTTGTAAGCATTAAACCTACAGGGTCTTAATGCCACCCATGTAAGGCTGCAACACCTCTGGTATGGTAATACTTGCATCGGCATTCTGGTAGTTTTCTAGAATAGCCAACAGCGTGCGGCCGACCGCCAAACCAGAGCCGTTAAGGGTGTGGACCAGTTCAGGTTTGCCTGTTTCTGGATTGCGCCAACGAGCTTGCATACGACGTGCCTGGAACTCGCCCATATTAGAGCAAGAGGATATTTCACGGTATTTATCTTGCCCTGGTAACCAAACTTCCAAATCGTATGTTTTGGTAGCAGAGAAACCAAGATCACCACCACACAAAATGACTTTTCTATAAGGCAAATTTAGTGCTTGCAGAATAGCTTCAGCGTGTCCGGTTAACTCTTCAAGGGCGGCCTCAGACTTGCTTGGCTCTACGATTTGTACCAATTCTACTTTTTCAAACTGATGTTGACGAATCAGTCCGCGTGTATCACGGCCATGACTGCCGGCTTCACTGCGAAAACAGGGTGTATGACAGGTATAACGTATCGGCATGTTAGTCGCATCAACAATCTCATCACGCACCATATTGGTGACTGGCACTTCAGCCGTAGGAATCAGATACAAGTCGCGCTGCTCACTGGGCACCTTAAACAAGTCTTGCTCAAACTTTGGCAACTGTCCGGTGCCACGCAAGGAATCCGCATTAGCTAGATAGGGCACATAGATTTCCTGATAACCATGATCGGCGGTGTGGGTGTTGAGCATGAATTGAATCAAAGCTCTGTGCAGACGCGCTAATTGTCCTTCGAGCACCATAAAACGTGCCCCAGCCAGTTTGCTAGCGGCCGCAAAATTCAAGCCACCAATGCCCTCACCCAAATCCACGTGATCCTTGACTGGAAAATCAAACTTAGGTTTGTCTCCCCAAGTCAATACTTCCACATTATCATCTTCATCAGCACCGGCGGGGACACTCGAGTGAGGTATGTTTGGGATGCCTGAAAGAATGCCGTTGAGTTCTTCTTGCAAGGTTTTTAATTGATTCTTGCTGACATCCAGCTTAGCACCCATAGCACTGACTTCTGTTAGCACTTCACTAACATCTTGCCCCTGTGCTTTTAGCTTACCAATTTGCTTTGATTTAGCGTTACGCTCACCTTGCAAAGCTTCGGTATCAATTTGTAATTGTTTACGTTGGCTTTCCAAGGCGTTGAGGCGTGTTACATCAAGTTCATAGCCTTTTATGCGCAGTTTTTCTGCAACTTGTTCAGCTTCATTGCGAATCAGTTTTGGGTCCAGCATGTGTAATTCCTACTAAACTTGTGAAGTTATTTGATTTTACTGGCTGATCATACGCGCCAGTGTCATACCTGCATAGGCAGCGCCTATAGCTAACACGACACTCAATACAATGTTGCTTAGTGCGTTAGTCAGCTGTCCCGCTTCGAGCAAGCGGATTGTATCTAATGAAAAGGTAGAATAGGTAGTAAATGCGCCTAATAAACCTACCATTAACAGTGGGCGTAACCAGTCAGCAAAGAGCGACTTTTCCTGCAACAAAACAAACAAAACGCCCATAGCAAAAGATCCCAACACATTGGCTATCAGTATAGCTAAAGGGAACTTACCACTACTTGGCAGGGCTGTTTGCAACAGATAGCGCAAGAGCGCGCCTAGGGCACCGCCAAATGCGACGGCTATGAGATGATTCACAGAACTTTTGCCTTTGTTGTTTACTACTTACGCTGAGATACTTATTTCCATGGGGGATTATAGCTTAGTTGTATTTTTATTTATAACGTTTTACTGGGCTGTCCGCGTTTAATTGCTGCAAAGTATGTAGCTTTTCAGCTATTTTACCTTCTAAGCCCCTGCTACTTGGTTGATACAGCGCTAGCCCATCAAGTTCGGGTGGCAAATAGCTTTCTCCCGCTGCAAAAGCATTGATTTCGTCATGGGCGTAGCGGTAATCAGCACCGTGCCCCATCTCCTTTGCCAAGCTTGTTGGCGCATTGCGCAGGTGATTAGGCACTTCATAATCGGGCTCACTGCGCACTAAAGACATGGCGGCCTTAAATGCCACTTCAATGGCATTACTTTTAGGGGCACAAGCACAATAAACCGCCGCATGAGCGATTGCTCTATTACCTTCTGCGGGGCCGAGACGTTCAAAGGCCAACCAAGCATTGGTCGCCACTTCCAATGCTCTTGGGTCGGCATTACCAATATCTTCTGAGGCTATGGCAAGGATGCGCCGAGCTATGTATAAAGGTTCACAACCGCTGTCTAGCATGCGAGCCAACCAATATAAGGCAGCATCAGGGGCCGAACCACGCACGGATTTATGAAAAGCCGATATCTGGTCATAAAAAATATCCCCGCCTTTATCATAACGTCGGGGACTAGTTTGCAATACTTCTGCCAACAAATCTGTGGACAATTCGCCCGCTTGATCTTGGGCCAAATCACTGGCTATTTCCAATAAATTAAGTAGGCGCCGGGCATCACCATCAGCGGCCTGTATCAACAATTTGGTGAAATCCTCAGACACTTTTAACGACAGCTTGCCTAAGCCCTTACTGGAATCTTTTAGCGTACGTTGTAAAAGCGCTGATAGGTCGCGTTCTTGCAAACTCTTTAACACATAAACGCGAGCCCGTGACATGAGTGCGTTATTCAGCTCAAAAGCGGGATTTTCAGTGGTAGCGCCAATAAAAATAAATGTGCCATCTTCCACATAAGGCAAAAAGGCATCTTGTTGCGACTTGTTAAATCGATGAACCTCATCCACAAACAAGACACTGTCACGCGCTGATTGAGCTTTAACCTGACGTGCCTCTTCAACCGCCGCGCGAATGTCTTTGACGCCAGACATAACGGCTGAAAGCTTGATAAAATGGGCATTGGTTGTGGTACTGAGCAGGTTTGCCAAGGTTGTTTTGCCTACCCCTGGCGGGCCCCAGAGAATCATCGAGTGCAAGGATCCGCGACTGACCACCTGAGACAGGCTTTTGCCCTCACCCAACAAATGACTTTGACCCACGTATTCGCTCATGTCAAGGGGCCGCATACGTGCAGCTAACGGCTGGTAGCCACCTGCTAACTGGCTGCTAAATAAATCTTGCATAGCTAACGCATATCTATAATGTCGGTATCATCGGGCACCTCAAATACAAAGTGCTGTGATGATAAATTGGGGTTGGCAATTAGATTCTGAAAATGCATCGCTGTTTTTTGTTCAAGGGTATCAACAATTTGCATTTGTGTTAGCGTTTGGTGTTGAAAATACAGGCGGATATTAGCATACAAACTTTCCTCATCCTTAGGTGTCAGCTCAAATTGCTGAATGCCTTTTTTGCCCTCATATAAGACCACATTGAATTGTTCACCAATTGCCTGATTATCACCGCTAAGCAGTAATGCGGGGGTGGCCGTTGAACGAGTATCCAATTGTTGTACCGTAACCTGCTCCAAATCGGGGTCGTAGATCCATACTTGTTGGCCATCACTGACAATTGTCTGGGCAAAAGGGTCTTGTGTTTGCCAATAAAAACGATTGGGCTGCTGCAGTTGCATGCGGCCCTGAGTTTCCTGCAGACGACTGCCGCTCGCATCGAGTAAATATTGTACAAAATCAGCTTCTAAAGCCTGAAACTGGCCTAACTTTTCAGTTAATTTTTGGGCCGCTGTGGCGGCTGACAGTGGCTGTGCGACAAGACCCAGTGAGATGCCAATAATAGCAAACAGTACCCTGGGTATATTCAAAATTGCTGGCATGATTAGCCCCTAACTGGCGGTGGTGCGATGACTTCACGGCTACCATTGTGTGCTTGGCTGGTTATAACACCAGCGGCTTCCATAGCTTCAATCATGCGCGCCGCGCGGTTATAGCCTATCTTAAACTTACGCTGCACGGACGAAATAGAGGCTTTTCTAGTTTCAGTAACAAAAGCCACAGCCTCATCATATAGTTGGTCCATTTCGTCTTCATAATCACCACCATTTGCCGCCCCAAGTGATCCCGATTCCTGATCGTAAGATCCGTCAGTAATAGCATCGACAAAGTTTGGACTCCCCCTCTTCTTCCAGTCTTCTACGACACGATGCACTTCGTCGTCATCCACAAATGCTCCATGTACGCGCTCTGGTACGCTCTTACCCGCTGGGAGGTACAGCATATCCCCATGACCAAGCAGACTCTCTGCACCGCCTTGATCAAGAATTGTCCGGGAATCAATTTTAGAACTAACCTGAAAAGCAATGCGGGTAGGCACGTTGGCTTTAATTAGCCCCGTTATGACATCAACAGAAGGGCGTTGCGTTGCCAAGATTAAATGGATACCTGCTGCGCGAGCTTTTTGCGCGATACGAGCAATAAGTTCTTCAACCTTTTTACCAACAATCATCATCATGTCGGCAAATTCGTCCACTATCACTACGATATAAGGAAATTCCTCTAGATCAGGTCGATCTTCGGGCATCTCTCCAGCCAGTTCATCAGGCTGCCAAGTGGGGTCTGGTATGCTAGCGCCATTGGCACTGGCCGTGTTAATTTTCATGTTGTATCCAGCGATATTACGTACACCTTGAGAAGCCATTATTTTGTAACGTCGCTCCATTTCAGCGACACACCAGCGTAAGCCTCCTGCGGCTTCTTTCATGTCAGTGATAACTGGGGTTAATAGGTGAGGTATGCCATCGTAAATTGACAGTTCTAACATTTTAGGGTCAACCAACAACAAACGCACCTGATCTGGTGTCGATTTTAACAACAAGCTGATTATCATCGCATTGACACCCACAGACTTGCCTGAACCGGTAGTGCCGGCAACCAATAAATGTGGCATTTTTCCCAAGTCTACAACGACAGGTTTGCCCGCAATGTCATTGCCTAACCCCATGGTTAAGGGACTACTCGATGTTTGATAGGTTTTACTACCGATCACCTCACTGATACGTACCATTTCACGGTGTTGATTTGGAATTTCAATACCTATAACTGACTTGCCAGCAATAACCTCAACCACACGCACACTTAGGACCGCCATGGAACGTGCTAAGTCTTTTGCCAGGTTACTAATTTTGCTGACTTTAGTACCGGGTGCTGGCTGAATTTCAAACCGAGTGATAACTGGCCCTGGATTAACTTCCACCACTTCTGCAATGACCCCAAAGTCCATTAGCTTTGATTCTAATAATTCACTCATTTGCTCAAGTTCTTGCTTGCTTACCCCAGGATTTAAGCTAGCTTCTGGTGGGTCTAGCAGACTAACCGGAGGGCATTGCTTACTTTTCACAGCCTTACCGTCTTGGGTGGCAGATGAATCTCCCGTATCTTGCTTGTGAGTTTTTTCCAAGGGTACAATTTTCACATCCCGCTTATGCGACTGAGCCGCGCTTGGACTTGGTATGTCCTTGGCAGGAGCTGCTTTAGCGGCCGGCTTTGGGGCTGGTGTTTTGGGCTCGGTGGTAACATTTTTTGCCTGAGTAGTCTTGGGACGCCGTGGTTTTTCGTCTAAAGCAGACAAAACATCCTCATCGCTAATGCCTGACGATTCTGTTTGAGTAAACAATTCAGCTGTGCGGCCAACCTGTACATTTTGTATAACCGCCGCATTTTTTGGTTGACGGCTAAATAATCGTTTCCATAGGGCTGATAGTGATCTAGCGCGTTTAGGCGGGTTTGAAGATTGAGTTTGGGGCGCTGGCGTTGATTTGGATTTTGGCTTAGTCCTGGCCATAGCCAATTCCATAGCATCTTTATCAACAAACAGGTTGCGCCATAAAGAACGAGAGTAGTATTCCAGTTTACTCCCCGTATGCTCAGTGATCCGCCCCCAATTCAAGGCCAGCAAATGACTTATGGCGAGGAAAGTAACGGTTAACAATAATAGATTAGCACCAACTAGACCAAAAGCTTGAACCAAAGGCAGGGCTAAATTAGCACCTACCACCCCGCCGCTGCCACGAGGATAAGAGAGCAGGCTATTATCAATATGAATGGCCACTAAGGTACTGGCCGCTAACAAAACAAAAATCAAAGCGATCAGCTTGTATAATGTATAGCCTTTAATATCGTTTTTGAGACCGATCAATTGCACTAGATTACGCACCAGTAATACGATGGGCAGTATAAAGGCCACGGCACCAAATAGCAGAAATAGCAAACTAGCCAAGCCTGAGCCGAGCCGGCCCCCATGGTTGTTGACAGTCGGTGTGTCACTGGCCTTAATGAAGCTTGGGTCCAAGGGATCATAACTCGCCAGTGAAATTATTAAGTAAAGGCCGATGGCCAGCCACAATAAACGAAAACCGTACCAACTGTATCGTTGATATAGGCTCTCTAGATTGAAAGAGGTTTTCACCTTAGTCACTAATCGTTCCTCAATGCTGAGTCGAGTCTTACATACTTACTGCTTATAAAACTGTCCGGTGAAGACTTTTGCTAAACAGTATTAAGCGAAGACCATTTAAAATAAATTATACACATCCCACCTAATAGTTGCTTATCTTAAAAGCAAATCTGATAAAAAAGTGGTGCTTTTTACCAACCTCACCAATCGAATCGTGTTTTTGCCCCTAATGTGGGTTTTATCCCATGATACGAAGTAATATACTGTAGCGTAGCGTGTGTATAAAAAAGTACTGGTAAATTATGACTAATGCAATTGCTGACTATGCCGAACGTTCAAATAGAATATTGACCTTTATGCTGGGTGAGACTCGATTTGCCATTGATATCACTAGCATCTTATCAATTGCAGATGACTTTAATAAACTGGAGCAATCTAGCAATCATCAAGATGCTTTTCTAGGCTATTTGTACTACCGCAACAAGCCAGTTAATACCTTTGAAATATCGACCTTACTTGGCCGACAGTCAAACCGCCAACAATTGACTAGTACTATTGAGGCCCTGGAGCAAGCAGAACAAGACCACAGACAGTGGGTGCAAGCTCTTGAAGCCTCATTATACAACGACAGTCCCTTTGAATTGGCGCGTTCCGCCAGTGAGTGTGAATTTAATAATTGGCTAACGGATCAAATAGACCTTGCAGACCATACCACGCTTCCTCTTTTACAACGTTTTAGCGACCCCCATAGCGAGCTCCACGCCTTAGCGGACAAACTATTTAGTATTAGTAAAATCAAGGGCAGCGAAGCCGCAATGAAAGAGCTACGGACGGCCAAACGCGGACTCATTAACGAAAACGCAAGGCTGTTTAAATATGCTCAAGAGCAACTCAAATCGTCAGTTCATCCCTTGGTGCTTTATATTACCCGCGATGGCGTGACACCTTGGTTCGCCTTGATCTTGGATAGCATGGACGACATTGTGGCCTATGAAGACGAGCAATTTACTCAACTACGAGAATACAATTTCAAGGACACACAAGCGGCTATGAACGATCCAGTTTATGGCTATATTCATAACCCAGACGTCAACGAACAAGATTGTTTGATCTTGTCTGCAGAGCGCTTGGCACAACTCATACTTCACTAAATAAGTATATTTTAATGCCCTTGTACCAACTGCGGGCCGACAGTATTGCCTTCCCTCCAATTAACGAAGCTCTCGAAGAGCCGGCTGGTTTGTTAGCTATGGGGGGCGACCTGTCGGTTGAGCGACTAATTAATGCCTACCAAAGCGGTATATTTCCATGGTATAGCGAAGGCGAACCTATTTTATGGTGGGCGCCAATGCCACGTATGGTTTTAGCGCCAGAGCAGGTGCGCATATCTCGTAGCATGATGAAATTTATGCGTAAACAAACCTACGAGGTAACCTATGATTGTGCTTTTCAACAGGTTATCAAGCAATGTGCAAAGACTCTGAGAAAGGGGCAACCTGAATCCAGTGCCACATGGATTTTACCCGACATGCAAATCGCATATACGCGGTTATTTGACGCGGGTTATGCCCACAGCATCGAAGTTTGGGATGGGCCCACCTTAGTAGGTGGCTTGTATGGGGTAGCTATCGGTAAGTTATTTTTTGGTGAATCCATGTTTAGCCATCGTAGCAACGCTTCCAAACTGGCCTTTATTAGGCTTGCTGGCCTACTAACTAAGTGGCAATTCGAACTCATTGACTGTCAGCTTCCAACAGACCATTTGGTCAGTTTAGGCGCCCAAGAAATCGGTTTAAGCAAATTCCAAGAGTACCTTAATAGCAATAACCAATGCGGTTTAGGTAGCCATTGGGATGCTTGCTAGTATAGGCTATAGGCATGGATGAAAAACTGCTTAGTCAACTTATCTTCTTCCCCACTCCTGACTCGGTATGCAGTTACCTACCAGAGCGGGAATCGCGTTCTGTGTTTTTGCACCCAGACCAATCTTTAGATCATAACCTATATAACCAATTGAACCTGCTTGGTTTTCGGCGCAGTGGCAACCACCTATACCGTCCTTGGTGTGAGGGTTGCCAAGCGTGTAGATCAGTGCGTGTTAAAACTGCCAAATTTGTCATGTCACGTAATCAACGCAAAGTAATCAAGCGTAATATGGACCTAAAAATTGAGTGGTGTCTTCCTGAAGCAAGTGATGAATACTATCAGTTGTATAAAATATATATAGAGCAAAGACATCAAGATGGCGATATGTATCCACCCTCAAAAGAACAGTTTAAATCCTTTCTTTGCCAGCCGCCTGCCGGCATTGATAACCGATTTTTGTCTTTTAGGCAAAACGATAAATTACTGGCTGTGGCTGTAGTTGACTTCCTTTCTGATGGCATTTCAGCCATTTACACATTTTATGATCCCTCTGAAGATGCGCGCAGTTTAGGCAAACTGGCCATTTTGTGGATGATTAACTGGGCACAAAAACAGCAGTTTCCCCACGTTTATCTAGGATATTGGATAGATGATTGCCGA
>JAAERS010000031.1 GCA_024230095.1 Gammaproteobacteria bacterium
ATTTCACCATGCGCAGATTGCGCACAATATTATGGTCACTGAGCAAACGCTGGATGCCCAAATTGTTGAGTAGATTGTGCATATTTTCTTGCGGCATACGCAATAGAGACTGCATGCCTGAGGGAATGGCAATGCGCCCATCTGGTGCTATCTCGATGAGTGCTTCGGTAAGCAAGTCGATACCGTCGTCGTCCATATTGGGAGCACGCCAAGTACGGATGTCCTCCACCCAGGTTTTGCTCATCAAGTCTGCGCCGATGGAGGGAATAACCGCCACTGGTTTACCTTGGGCTGGAATAATTAGGTACCAAGGGCGGCAGGGGCTTTCCCAAAAGCGGGTCAGGTAACCGGTGAAGTAACGCACATCGGCTTCGGTGGTAAGTAGTAGGGCCGATATATCGTGCTGGTCCATTAGGGTCTGAGCACGTTGTGTACGCTGAAGAAACTCGCTGTTGGAAAAACCACGCATATGATAAACCTTAAATGTGTTGGTGCAGGCCCATATTAGAGTATGTTAGGGGGCAAACGCTTATCTAATGTGGTCGTATAAGGACGCATTTGGATAAGTCCATAGGTGTTGACTTACTTGGGCATGTTTAAATCCAATATGTGTGTTTCCAAACCATCGATAGTGGTTTGGTTGTGATCATGCCAATATTTCTTGATACCTGTTTCTCCATGTCGACTAGTCCAGGTTGTGATCTCCTTTCGGTCACTTTGATAATCCATCAAAGGCACACCATAGCCGCATGACACTTGCACTATATCGACCTGCATTTCAAAAATCTGGCGCGCACCGACAGATTCGGGGAATAGCTCGTAATATTCCTGCCAGTCCGTATCGTTATGGTGAATGGCTCTAGCCGTGCCAAATAGTCGCAAGATACTAGCAGCACCACTAAAGGCGCAAAACATGATAGTCATGCGAGGGTTGTGACGTATGTGAGCTGCGCTTTCATTAGCACTGCCCGTAAGGTTCAACCAACAAATACGATTGGGGCCTAAAATACGAAAAGAGTCTATGCCTTTTGGGGAAAGGTTGATGGTGCTGTCGGCCGTGGCTGTGGCGACAAAAAATAGGGGTTGCTGTTGTATAAATTCTTCGTGTTTGGGAGAGATAGAATCAAAACGTGTTCCCATGATTTTTTACCCTAATTTAGCTATTATTTGGGGCAGTATAACACGTAAATTTTGTAGTGAAACACATGCCAAAACAACGTTGTTGTTAGATGTTTTTGGTCACTCAATGTTTGTTTATTGTTAGCAAAACTATCACTGTTAAGATCAAATTACTTGCATAGGGCTTGGTCTAGCCATTGGTCAAACTGTGCCTTGGGCAAGGCCCCGTTGAGCTGATCAATCATACGGCCATTTTTAAATACCATGAGCGTAGGTATAGAACGAATCTGGTACTTTGCCCCCAAGGCTTGTTCAGCTTCTGTATCTACTTTGACAAAACGCGTTTTGCCATGGCGCTCGTTAGCGGCTTGTTTAAATACTGGAGCAAAACTACGGCAAGGTCCGCACCATGGTGCCCAAAAATCAATAACTACAGGCAGGTCTGCTTGCATCAAGGCATCGATATTACCCGCATTACCGTCAATGGGTTTGCCGTCAAACAAGGGCTGTTGACAAGCCCCACAGGTCGCTTTATCTTTGACCCGTTGACTAGGGACACGATTTTTTTTGCCGCAGTGGGGGCAACGAGAGGTAATAGTGGTCATATTCGTATTCTAGGCCTTTAAATTCGATAAGTCTAATATATGGATCGCTGACAATATTTCAAGTACCTGCTGACTAATTAGTGGTTTAATATTCTGTGATGCTACCGCTTAAAGAGTGAGACTCAGACATTCAAAAATCCTTGTAGTACATTGGCTGTGTTATGGCCAAGTTTCTCCACGGCGTAACCACCCTCCATAATGAACACCGTGGGTATATCCAGCCCAGCTAGGGTTGTTCCCATGTTTACATATTCATCAGTCTTGACCTTAAAAAAGCTAATGGGGTCATGCTCATAGGTATCTAAACCCAAAGAGACCACCAGTACATCCGCGCCATAATTACGGAAGGCGTTAAGACTTTGCTCTAATTTTTCTGACCAAATCGCATAGGGCGTACCCTGTGGTAGAGGGTGATTAAGATTATAGCCAACGCCGGCGCCTATGCCTGTTTCATCAGCATGCCCTAAAAAGTGCGGGAAAGCATCCAGTGGGTCTCCATGGATAGAACTAAAGAAGACATCGTTACGCTCATAAAAGATGTCCTGAGTACCATTACCATGATGAAAATCCACATCCATGAGGGCGACCCTTTGGAATCCGTTGTCCAGCAGATACTGAGCCGCTACGGCGGCATTGTTGATGAAGCAATAACCCCCGTACTGATTTTTCGATGCATGGTGGCCGGGAGGCCGAGCTAAAGCAAAAGCACTGTGTTCTCCTTGCACTAAACTATGTGCCGCGGTAAGGGCTATATTGGCAGATAACCATGCCGCTTGTGCGGTGTTTTTAGCAATAGCTGTCTCACCAGCAAGGGCGTAATAGCCGATTTGGCCTTCAATATTGCGGGGGATATGGTTACTGGGCATAGAACGCGATGGCCAAATAGTGGGTATGGCTTCGCCAGACATACCCGTTGCTTGCCATTGCTGCCAACAATTGTCCAAGAAACTGAGGTAGTCTTTGTCATGAATTTTTTCCACATGACAACGAGGAAATTCAAGTGGTTCAGTGGTCTTTCCTAGGCCATATTCTTGCAGCGCCTGGCAGACATAATCCATGCGGGAGGCACACTCATAGGGGGCCACTAATTCGCCGCCGGATAATTCTGTTTTAGTATTGTGCTGAGTATGGTGGGGTGAATAGATTATTTTCATGATGAGATCTTGTTAGCGTTGTTTGCCAGTCTGCAAATTATTGATGGCTGGCATGGGATATAGTTGTTAACTAGTCTGTTATTAAATGGGCCAGATAGCTAGCAATCAACCTATTTTGATAAATTCGGCTTGTATAAGCGTCTTATGCTAAGCAAACCTGCAATTAGCAATACCAACACATAGTCAATGATAGGAATGCGCAGTATTTCATGTAGATTTTGCCAGCCCCTAAATTGATATACCCAGATTATTAGAATAACGAGCAATGTGGCTAGTCCCCATCGGCTGACAATAGAAAGGCCAATACCGTGCATTTGTGTAATGATGAATACCAACAAAAAACCAAAAGCAAACATGGGCCAGAACTCTTGCCCGGCTACTAAGGCCACAGTGACACCATGCACTAGTACACCGAGTTCTAATGCCAGAGTCCAGTAGCGGTTTGTGTGCACAGGTGTGAAGATAAAGCCAGCCTGTATCAACAACATAAAGGTGTAAAAAAAACCTAATAGGTGGCCCCAGCTGGTTTCCATGGGGTGAAACCAGAAAGTATAGACAACGGCCCAAGAAAAGTAGTACCCATGGTACCGCACGAGAGTGGGCCTAATGTGCGCAAACCATGATTTGCCATGGCCTAGTAACAAGCCGCGACGGGGCGCCTCTAATAGCAATACAATGACTAATACTAGGACCACGGATGCCTGCGATGAAAATACGGACATATCCTGAGCAAGACCGTCATAGAAGGTCGCCGTTTGCAACATGTGTAAACCAATAAAAAAGGCACTACCAAGCAAGGCAATATAATTTATTTTGTGTAGACCAGGTGTGGGACGGCGAAGTTGCTGGCGATGATTCTGTGCCCAGGCGATTACCGACCAAATAAACACTTGATGCAAAAGGTAACCCGACCAAGCACTGATTTGTGATACCAGTTGTGGCTCTGGCAATTTCCAGTAATACCAACTTGCTCCCTGATCAGGTAGTAGGCTAACTTGAGCTAATATGGGCTCTAAAAAGAGAATACTAGCGGTAAATAAAACAGCCAATATCAGGCTAATTTGAAAAACACCTTGCCAGCGCATTTTTTTATATGACCTCCCTGTAATAGAGCGTTAACTTACACCCAGCTTAGCTTAGGTTGCGCAGTGGGTAAAGCATGGGTAAGGGGGAGCAATCTGTCGTGCTTGTTAATCACTGTCAGCAGGGCAGGCCAAAGCAATGTCATTGGATTTACCGCCCCTTGGTTAAATCATAGAGCACAGTACTGGAAGGTAGGCCAAGTAGGGGAGCTCGATACAGTGGCCCTATAGTTGTTACTGAATAACAATGTGTCCCATTGCGCAGATTACTTGAATTTGGAAAAAGCCAAATAGCTTATTTTGTTTTTGTATTAACTATGACATGACCATTGAACAGCAATAGCTTCGGTTGTCATGGTAGGGTGGTGCATGTCTGTTATGCTAACTGGCAAGAAGTAATTTGATGGAATGAAAAGTGAATTTGTTTCGAGCATTACTGATAAGTACTGTGTTTTTGCAAATGCTGTCACTGACGGCGCAAGCTGGCGAGCGCCAGCCCAGCGTTGCTCAGCGCGTAGTATTGGTGCATGGTCTTGCCCTTGGTAGCTGGTCTATGTGGCCCCTACAGTCACGCTTGAAAAGCGCAGGGTTTGAGGTGATAAGTTTAGATTATGACTCTCTTAATCGACCTGTTGGTGAGGTTCAGCAACAGGTTAATCAGCAAATAATGCAGTGTTGCGACGATAGTGTGAACACCCATTATGTAGGTTATTCTTTGGGGGGCTTGTTGATCAGGGGCTTTTTTGCAGACCCTGAGCACCTGCGTTTTGCCCTACAGCGTAAACAAGTGGTAATGATAGGCACACCCAATAATGGTACTCAAGTGGTGGATACCTTTGCTAAAGATACTTGGTTCCAGTGGCTAGGAGATACCACTTTGTCCTTAGGTACAGGTTCTGATAGCTTGCCAATGGGCCTGCCCTTACCCAATTTTCCGGTGGGCATTATCGCTGGCAATAATAGTTGGGGGGTGGCTGATAATATCCTGGGTGAGCCCAGTGATGGAGTTGTACCTATCCGATCCACCAAATTACCTAATATGGCAGACTTTATCGTGATTCATACTAATCACACCATGTTACGTTATAATCGCCGGGTTGCTGAGCAAACAATTTACTTTTTAAATCATGGACAATTTGACAACCCTCTTATCATGCCTACTTGTGAGGCTCAGAAAGATTGTCAATTTGAAAGCCTTTAGCGCGCGGATGGCCTCGGCATAGTTTCTATTGTTTGTGACTTAGTAACCAATGCAATAATAAGCCACATACCAATCCCCAAAAGGCACTGCCAATGCCACCTATGACCACACCGGAGGCGGTAGTGACAAAAGTCACTAAAGCTGCCAGACGTTGCTTTTCGTCATGCATTGCACTCTGCAAACTGTTGGCTATGGTGCCTAATAAAGCCAAGCCAGCAATAATATAGATTAGGGCCTTTGGCAGGGCAAAAAATAGGCTGGTAATGCTGCTGGCAAAGAGGCCTATCATTATATAAAAAATACCGGCCCATACGGCAGCGCGGTAACGTTGATTTGGATCTGGATCAACTTCCTTAGTCATACAAATAGCCGCCGTAATGGCGGCTAAATTGTAGGCGAAACCCCCAAAGGCTGCACTAATCATGCCGGTTAGACCGGTCCAACCAATCAAAGGTGAAGCAGGCGCTTGATAACCGTTGGCTCTTAAAGCCGCAATGCCAGGTAAGTTTTGAGAGGCCATAGTGACCACAAATAAGGGGATGCCCAAGCTGATGATGGCGGACCCTTCAAAGCTGGGTGTGATCCAAACTGGCATAGCAAGCTTAAACTGGAGGTTGTCAAACAGCCCTTGGTGTTGTTGTAGGGCTACCAGGACCCCAATGGTCAGAGTAATCAATACACCATAACGAGGTATAAAACGGAGGCTAATGACATAGGTGACTAGCATGGCCAAACCCAGTACAAGATTGGTTTCTACGCTAGCTAAGGCTTGTAAAGCAAAAGGTAGCAACACTCCGGCCAAGAGGGCAGCGGCTATGGGGTTAGGTATGAGTTTTATCAACTTATCAAATAGTCCGCTGATACCGACTAATACCATCAGTAAGGAACTGAATAGAAACGCACCCACTGCTGCTTCAATAGGCATATCGCCAAGCCCGGTGACCATCAATGCGGCTCCGGGTGTTGACCAGGCGGTGAGTATAGGTTGGCGGTAGTATAGAGATAAGCTAATGCAGGTAACACCCATGCCCAGCCCTAGAACTAAAAACCAACTATCGGTAATGGCCTGGTCAGCACCTAGTGATTGTAGAGCCTGAAAAATAATAGCGGCCGAACTGGTATAACCCACTAAAATAGCCACTAGTCCAGCACTTATATGGGCCGGGCTAAACCAACGCCTCATTATTTTTCCTAGGTTAAGTAATGGTGGACCTATGGTGTCCCAATCCTGCTAAAGGGTCAAGCTTCGCTATTGTTGTTGATACCAGTGCACCCCTTTGGCATCAGTGGTGCGAAACAGTTTGCCACTAGCTAGCAGAAAGTTCAGGTGGGCTAAGGTTTCGCCAACGGCTAGGGTGAGTACTGTGTTATCCACCTCTCGGCGGAATAGGTGCTTAAATAAATCAACAACGCAGCGTGGTTGTGTACAAGCCTCTAATAGTTTTTGCAGGCTCCTGTGATGTTCAGTGATGAGATTATCCAGACGGTTATGGGCGCCGTTAAAAGGGCGTTCATGGGCGGGTAATACTAACACGTCATCAGGCAAGCGTTGTTTTAGCATGGCACAAGAATCTAACCAGTCTTGCAGTGGGTTGGATTCGGGTTCCGTGGGCCAGACACTGACATTGGAAGAAATGCCTGGCAATAATTGATCGCCTGAAATATACAGATTAAGTTCAGGGCATAGAAATGTCATCTGTTCTGGGGCGTGCCCTGTGCCTTTAATAACTTGCCATTCATGGCCAGCCATGGTGTAGGTGTCACCGTCTTGCAGGCGGATATACTGGTCAGGCAAGGGTTTGATCATCTTGCCAAAACCACCAAATTTAGCAGCATAATAATCCAGTTGTTCCTGATCTAAACCTGCCGCAGCATAGAATTGCATGCCTGCTTCGGGGGGTTCTCGAAAGCTATCAGCGGCCATCACTCGACAGGTAAGATAGTCGGTGCGCGACATGTGCAAAGGTGCCTGCCACTTACGACACAGCCAGCCAGCAAGACCCACATGATCTGGATGCATGTGGGTAACAAAAATTCTTTTTACAGGTTTTTCATGCTGGTGCTCCCGCATAACCTGACGCCAGATTTCTATACAAGACTCAGTGCCGATACCCGTATCGATGAGGTTCCAACCATCTTCGTCCTCAAGTATCCATAAGTTAATATGATTCAATGAAAAGGGTAAAGGCATACGCAACCAGTGCACGCCGTTTGCCACCTTAAAAAGTTGGCCGACTTGTGGAGGTTCACAAAAGGGGAAAGACAGTGGGGCTTGGCTCAAAATGGGACTCCTAACTAGCTTGGGCGTTACTAAACCTAGTTCGACGCATAGTATATGGAGGCATAATACATCAGGTAGCCTAAAGCGGTCACCATAGAGACTGGCTAGTTCTTGACGTATTAATTGTAGCCACTAACTAATCCTAATTTAGACTCAAAACACGATCACTTGCCAACGCTACTATGCATTTAATGATTGAAGTTTCAAATTGTCCAAGTCAGAATCGTTAGTACAATACAGTTTAAAGCAAGAGAGTATCTTTATGACAAAGCCACCACTAGATGGAATCACTGTGATTGAAATGGAAGGCATTGGTCCGTGTCCTATGGCAGGTATGATGTTGGCGGATATGGGAGCGCGAGTCATTTTGGTGGGGCGCAAGCAAAGCAATAGCAAAGCCGCGGCCATTCACCCTGAAGATCGCCAGCAGGCTTTTTACCATCGGGGTAAAGAGTCTATTAATGTGGATTTAAAACAGCCACAAGCTGTTGAGCTGGTGCAAAAACTGATATCACAAGCCGATGTCTTGATTGAGGGATTTCGGCCGCAGGTTATGGAGCGTTTAGGTTTAGGCCCTGAGATATTGTTGCAAGCCAACCCCAAGTTGGTATTTGGCCGGCTCACAGGCTGGGGGCAAGACGGCCCACTCGCCGCCGCCGCGGGCCATGATACTAACTATCAGGCCTTGTCAGGAGCTATGTATTATGGTGGTGCAAAGGATCGTGTGCCCAATGCCCCTTTGACTCTAGTGGGTGATGTTGGCGGAGGCACGATGATGCTCCTGTGGGGCGTCATGTGTGCGCTATGGCAAGCTCAGGCTACGGGCCAAGGGCAAGTAGTGGATGCGGCAATGTGCAATGGTACGGCTTATCTATCAGGCATGTTATGGATGATGCGTAATACAGGACAAATCAGTGAGCCGGCAGGACAAGGTTGGGCTGATGGCGCTGCCCCTTGGAATCAAACTTATACCTGTGCTGATGGCCTACATATTAATATTTGTTCATTAGAACCACCATTCTATCAGCTATTGCTGGACAAGTTGGGGCTAAGCGATGATGCTTTGTTTGCTCAGCAATGGGATAAGCCGAATTGGCCTCAAGCTAAGGCCAAATTAACGGCCTTGTTTGTTAGTCAGTCACGGAAACATTGGTGTCAGATATTGGAAGGTAGTGATGTTTGCTTTGCGCCCGTATTGAGCATGACGGAGGCGCTGCAGCACCCCCATAACCAAGCTCGGAAAATGTTTTGGCAACAACAAGGTGTTGACCAGCCAGCACCAGGTGTGCAGTTGTATGGTATGGCTGACAAGGCGCCAGCAGTGGCTAATCAGGGCGCTCAATCACAAGCCTTGGTTAAACAGGCCAATATGGACTGGCAGGCCTTGCTCGATGCCGGGGCTGTTTAGTTGCTGTTATTGTGCTAAGCGCAACCAGTCTAAAAGTACCTGCGCTGTAGATTGCAGGTAAGGATCGTTGTTAGCTTCCTCATAATTGAAATCATGATCTTGAACGTCGTCAACTGGCGCTTGGCCATGTTTTTTTCTGAGCTCGTTAATGGCATCCAAATACCATTGTTCTTTAGCGGCCCATTCCTCAATGCGCTGGTTTAAGTTCAAGCTAATACTTGTTACCTTGTCTTGTCGGTAAGCTTTAACTTGTTTGGCATAGTACAAGTCAGGATCGGCTTCACTGCGTATGTCTTGCTGTTCTTGAAGGTAGGGTACAATTTGTGGCAAATTGATGTAGCGAGGGTGTTCCAAGGTGGCAACCTGGTCCCAAGCGAGGGCGTAATCCAAGTTGCTTTCGCCGACACGGCTATGGTCAATGAGCGTGGGTAGGGTTATATCGGGAATGACACCTTTATGTTGGGTCGATGCCCCGGTCACTCGATAGAATTTGGCCTGTGTGTATTTGATTTGACCCTTGCTCAAATCTGTAAGGGTTTGCACTGTACCTTTGCCATAGGTTTGAGCGCCAACAATCAAGGCACGTTGGTAGTCTTGCATGGCGCCAGCAAAGATTTCAGAAGCCGATGCGCTGATACGGTTCACTAATACCGCCATGGGGCCGGCGTAGACGAGCAGTGGGTTTTTGTCTAGTTGTTTCTCAATGGCGCCATTGCTATATCGTACTTGAACAGTTGGGCCCTGTTTGATAAATAACCCGGTGAGTTGGTTGGCTTCTAGTAACGCGCCACCACCATTGTTGCGCAAATCAACAATGATACCGTCTACTTCGGCCTCGCGTAATTCTGCTACTAGCTTCATCACGTCTTTGCTCGTGCTGCGGTAATCTTTATCACCGCGGCGATAACCTTCGTAGTCAAAATAAAATGTAGGCAGCTTAATGACACCGATTTTTACAAGACCAATATCCGTCTCCATTTGGATGATTTCTTGGGTTGCTGCTTGGTCTTCCAGTTTGACCCGATTGCGTACGATATGAATTGTTTGGGGTCGTTCTTTTATGTCACCACCGGGGATGATTTGCAGGCTGACACGGCTGCCCTTGGGGCCACGGATAAGATTAACCACATCATCCAAGCGTTGACCAATGACGTCTACCATTGCTTGGCCTTCTTGGGCCACACCAACAATGTAGTCAGCGGCCTTGAGTTCTCCTGCTTTGTCAGCCGGGCCACCGGGTACTATACGTACAATTTTAGTGTAGTCATTGTCTCTTTGTAACACAGCACCAATGCCCTCCAGAGAAAGGCTCATGTCAATATTGAAGTCTTCGACGTTGCGCGGTGACAGGTAGGTTGTGTGTGGGTCTGTTACGGTGGTAATGCTGTTGGCAATGGTGCTGAACATGTCGCGTTGGTCTACCTGCAGCAAACGTTTGATTTGGCTGTCGTAGCGCTTGAGTAGGCGTGCCCGAATCTGAGCGTCGGTTTCTTGTTCAATCAAACCGTTGATAAATTGATTTTTTAATAGCTGACGCCAGAGATTGCGCAGACCAGCTAAATCAGGTTGCCGAGGGTGTTTGTCGGCATATATGGGTAAGCTTTCCTGCATAGCATAGTCAAAGGACTGCTGTTCGTCTTGTAATCTGCCCTGAAAGTAGGTGACAGCTTGCAAACGCCTGACTTGCATCAGGTTAAAGAGTTCAACTAAGGTGTCTAAATGGCCCTCATTGAGTTGATCATCGAGATCGTTGTTCAAGTGCTGGTAAGGTGCGAGATCAGCTTCGGACAAATACATGCGTTGGGGGTCGATGGTTTCTAGATATTGTTGGAAAACATCGCTGCCAAATTGATCATCAATGGTGCGAGTTTGGTAATGGTACTGTTTGATAAACTGCAGTAATTCTTGGGTTATCTCTTGTTGATCAGACGTACTGGTGAGCACGGGAGCGAAGATATCATTGGCGCTCAGGTAGGAGCCATAAAAATTAACAAATATCGCCATTGTTATGGTGGTGGCGAATTTATACAGACGGCTAATTCGTTGTTGCATATATACGGTAGTTGTTGGTGAGCAAAGATAAATACTATCTTAACCCATAGCCGATAGGGAACACCACAAGTGCGACAATTCGAACTGCATTAATAATACAATTGTGGCACACTAAGGGTGCCTATAAGACGGCCAAATTGAATCCTTATCTCGGCCTCCTTGCTACCGACACCTTACAGAAGCTCTATTAATGAAAAAAAATACTGATTACCTTGATGATCTATTGGCTTTTTTGACTGCAGCTACAACGCCATTTCATGCGGTAAAAAACATGCGTGAACGCTTGTTGGCAGCTGGTTATCGAGCTTTGGAGCCCACTCAGGATTGGGACTTGCGCGATGGTCATGGTTACTTTGTAGAGCGTAATGGTTCCTCTATTGTGGCATTTCGCACACCTCAAGATCCCGGCAGTCATCGTTTGCATATGATTGGTGCCCATACTGACAGCCCTTGTCTGCGGGTAAAGCCCAGCCCAGAGATCAACAAGCATGGCTACCAACAGCTGGGCGTAGAAGTATACGGGGGCGCGTTGTTGCACCCTTGGTTTGATCGAGACCTTTCCATGGCGGGGCGTGTTGTTGGGCGTCGAGATAATGGTCAGTTGGATGCCGTGTTAGTGGATTTCAAACAAGCCATTGCTTGTATCCCCAGTTTAGCTATCCACTTGAATCGTGAAGCCAATAAAGGTAGCACAGTTAATGCGCAAAAGGACTTGCCGGTAATATTGGGGCAAACCTTGGGTGATGAATTTGATTTGCGGCAAATGCTTCTCGACTATTTAGTGGAGCAGGGCGAGAATTTTGGTCAAATCTTGGATTACGAATTGAATCTTTATGATACCCAAGCCCCAGCTTTGGTGGGTTTAAAGCAAGAGTTTGTGGCCAGTGCCAGGCTGGATAATTTACTCAGTTGTTACGTGGGATTGCAGGCCATGCTGCAAGCTGATACTCGGCAAGGCATGATGTTGGTGTGCAATGACCATGAAGAAGTGGGCAGCCAAACAGCAGAAGGGGCCCAAGGCAGCTTTTTGATGTCGGTGTTGCAGCGTATGTACCCTGTAGCAGAGAAAATGCATCAGGTATTGCATCAGTCCGTGTTGGTATCGACGGATAACGCCCATGGTGTGCATCCCAATTTTGCCAATAAGCATGATGAACAACATGGCCCCATATTAAATGCTGGGCCTGTTATAAAAACTAATGCTAACCAGCGTTACGCTACCAATGCGGTGACCAGCTCTTTAATAAAGGAACTAGCGCAGCAGCAACAGGTGCCGGTGCAAAATTTTGTGGTCCGCAGTGATATGGGTTGTGGCAGTACTATTGGACCCATTACGGCAGCGCAGTTAGGCATAAAAACCATTGATTTAGGGCTTCCTACCTTTGCGATGCACTCCATTCGCGAATTGGCAGGCAGTAAGGATGTGGCTATGAGTATTGCCTTGTTACAAGCCTTCTACGAAACGCCAATAAGGTTGTAGGTATGTCGCAACAGGACGCCCATATAAACTGGCATAGTTTTGACCCAGCCATCGGCCATGGTCTCAAGCACGATCCCATGAAAGCCATTGTCGCCCCCAGGCCTATTGCTTGGATAGCCAGTGTGAATCGAGTAGGACAACATAATTTGGCACCCTATAGTTTTTTTAATCTGGTCAGTGCCAGTCCACCACTATTGATTTTTTCTAGTGATGGTAGCAAGGACAGTCTGCGTAACATAAAGGAGACTGGTGAGTTTACGGTCAATTTGGTGACGCAAGACAATGTGGCTAGCATGAACCAGTCGTCGGCATTCGTTGCGCCAGAGGTGGATGAATTCGAATTAGCCCAGGTACCTTGGTTAGCTAGTGATGTGGTGCTAGCACGACGGGTTGCTAGTAGCCCAGTGAACATGGAATGCAAGTTGGTAGAAGTAAAACTTCTGCAAGATATACATGGGCAGCCTTGTAACGCTAGCATGGTGATAGGGCAGATAGTCCGCGTGCATATCCATCAACACTGTTTGCAGGATGGTTTGTTTTCTATCGTTAAAGCTGGCACTGTGGCCCGAGCCGGTTATGCAAGTGATTATGTTGCCGTCGATAGGGTACAGGAGCTTGTACGGCCGGGTTGAGATTTACATACGTTGTTTCGTTTTGGCGGTAGCTATGGCGGTCAAAGGATCGTCAGGCCAAGGGTGCTTGGGGTAGCGGCCTTTCATTTCTTTTTTTACTTGTGTATAGGAGTGTTGCCAGAAGTAGGCCAGATCTTGGGTAATTTGCAGTGGTCGTCCGGCGGGAGATAACAGGTGCACCTGCACGGCAACCTTGTACGCTACTTTGGGCACTTCTTGCATGCCAAATAGCTCTTGTAGTTTTACCGCTAGAACCGGTGGTTGCTGACTATAGTCGATACTATGGCTATTGCCAGAGGGTACGGTAATTCGGGCAGGAATTAGGCTTTGCATTTGTTTTTGCAATGTATAGTCAAGCAAGCCTGGTAGGATGCTCATGAGATCCAGTTTGGCGAGTTTTTTGCCGCTATTAATGCCCGTTAAATAAGGTCCTAACCAACTTGCGACATGCTCGACTAACCATGCATTGCTGAGATCGGGCCAAGGGTTATTATCAGTGTTGGCGTGGGTGTGGAGTAGACGCACCCGTGCTAACCACTGTTGTACCTGATGTGTCCAATTTAGGCCGCTTAAATTGGTGGCTTGCAGGTACTGACAGATAGCATTGACGGCGGCGTTGGGGTCTGTTTGTTTATTATTGCTTTGTGATAGCACTAATTGATCAAGTAGGCGTGCTTTATATACATCTAGTCGATCACTGTCCTGGTTCCATTGGCAGGTAGCTGAGTCTTGTATTAAGTGTGGTAAGGCGGTTTCTATGTCGTTTAGATCGATGCTCAAGTAACTAGCAACGCGATCACGGTTCTGCTGGGCGGAGGCAAATGTATTACAGGCAATTATGTATACTGGGGCGGCATTGTTATCCGACCATGGCAGTTGTACACCTCGGCCGTTGGCTAACTTGTAGTTGGCAAGGCCGCCTTTTTGGTTTTGCTTGTGGGCCACCCTATCTGGCCAGGACTTGATTAAGACATAGGCTAACCAGTTGTTGACTTGTTGTGAGGGTGGGGCTGTTGCGGTGGCAGTAGCAGTAGGACCAGCCTTAAATTGCCTGCTCTGTAGCATTAGTTGTTGCTTGGTTCGCTGCTGATCGTGGCTTAGTGGTTGTGTCAAGACCACGGCTAGATCCAAGCCGGCTTGGCGATTGGGCCGTTCTAGTTGGCTAATTAGTTGGCAGGTGGACTCTCTTTGTTGACA
>JAAERS010000032.1 GCA_024230095.1 Gammaproteobacteria bacterium
AGATATAAAACACAATATTAAATACACACAACATTATACAAGGGTTTCTTATGAAACAGTCATTAAAACTCACTGATATCATTGCCGTAGGCTTTATGCTTTTTGCTTTCTTCTTAGGTGCGGGTAATATCATTTTCCCACCAATCGCAGGCCAAATGGCGGGTGAGCACGTATACAGTGCTATGGGTGGATTTCTCATTACCGCGGTCGGTTTACCACTATTAACTATTATTGCTATCGGTGTTGCTGGTGGTTCTTGGCAACAACTGACTCGTGATTTACCACCAAAAGTAGCGATGATCATGGCCATCTTAATGTTTGTGATTATTGGGCCTGCGTTTGCTGCACCACGAACTGGTTTGGTTGCATATGAAATGGCGGCAAAACCGTTTATGTCAGCAGAGGCTGGACAGTTATCGTTAACGCTATTCTCAATTGCCTTCTTCTCAATCGCAATGTTTTTTGCATGGTCTCAAGGTAAGCTTATCGATACGATTGGTAAGTTCCTAACACCAGCACTATTCATCGGTTTAATTATTTTAGCAATTGCGGTATTTGTTAATCCACAAGGTGATATTGTGGGAGCAACGG
>JAAERS010000033.1 GCA_024230095.1 Gammaproteobacteria bacterium
CATACGATTTAATAGACGACGATGGCGACCGGATTACACGTTTAGATTTAGGAACAGAAGAAACCCAATCATGGACCTTGGTTGCCAACGGTGATGTGGACCATTCAGGCTACTTTTTACAAGACTATATCGTACCGACTGTGGACGTTCTATAAGGCATCTTGTGGGGGCGCCATCTCATCTTTGAATGGCGGCATTGAGGAGCTTCTTCCTTTACAGATAACAGGTAAGATTCCCATAACCCCCCACATACCGCCCTTTGGGGCGAACATGGACTATGTAGTTCAGCGCCTAAATGGTCAGCCTGAATCACATACCTCGCGTGATTCGGGTCGGGCCTTCTATAATATCAAACGGCTTGGCCGAGGCATTGATAAGGGCGGGGTTGCCGGCAACACCAGCGAATAATTCCGATGCCATAAAGCCATCTAGGGCCGCCTGATCTTGAAACAAATAGACACCTCCATAGGTATTATTAGCTTCATCAGCCAGCCAATGTTTGGAAATTAAGCCTGGTATCGCAGCAAAAGATGGCGCTAATTCATTGCATACACCCTCATACTCGCTGCGGCTAATACCTTCGAGGTTAAAGTTGATTATAAGTACCTGCATATGTGACTCCTTGGGCCTAGCCCGGTCATCGTTAGGACCTAGTCACAACGGCTAGGCCTACCTAACAGTAGCAAACCCTTGCAAGGAACTCTACAGACGCTGATGACAGTTCAACTAAACAAACGCTACAAAAGTAATCATGTGGCCATCTCATTGAGGCCAGTCATCTTGGACGATGTAAAGCGGCATGGGCTTTCTCAGTGTGGCTAAGAGCGCAGGTCTCGGGGCTCACTTTCAGCATTTTTCCGAGTTAAAAGAACTGCCAACTCTGCTACTCTTAGGGGCTGTAGTGTGATCGACAATTGTCATAGAAATGGCACTGCCGGCACGCTAATAATTATTACGATGCCATTAGGTGACATCAACATACTGTCAGGTTTAATTAACATGAGA
The DNA here is from genome assembly GCA_024230095.1 of Gammaproteobacteria bacterium. Lineage (GTDB taxonomy): Bacteria > Pseudomonadota > Gammaproteobacteria > Pseudomonadales > Balneatricaceae > Njordibacter. The sequence continues at coordinate 1,006 of JAAERS010000033.1, forward strand.
GCAATAATACAAGAAAAATACGGTGGTCCAGAAGCGCTTCGCCTCAAGGACGTGGCGCAGCCTAGCCCAAGGAAAAATGAAGTCTTGGTAAAAATTCTGGCAGCGTCTGTAAATGACTACGACTGGTGCCTGATGAGAGGCAAGCCATTCCTGTACCGCCTCATGTTTGGACTGCTGAAGCCAAAGCAAAAGATACCCGGCATGGAGCTTTCTGGTGTTATTGAGGGTCTTGGCGAAGGTGTACAGAAATTTAATGTGGGTGACGCCGTCTACGGTGATATTTCTGAGCATGGTTTTGGTGGTTTTGCAGAGTACGTTTGTGTCAATGAAAAGGCTCTATCTCTAAAGCCAGAATTTATGAGCTTTACTGACGCTGCATCTATACCCCATGCAGCTTTGCTGGCTAAACAAGGATTGATAGATGTTGGCAATATTCAACCAGGGAACAAGGTTTTGATTAATGGCGCCGGGGGTGGAGTGGGCACCTTTGCCCTTTATATCGCTAAGCAATATGGTGTCGAAGTGACTGGCGTTGATACGGGGCATAAACTCAGCCACATGTTATCAATAGGTTACGACCATGTGATTGATTACACACGTAGTGACTTCACCCAAAATGGTCTGCAATATGACCTTATCCTAGACGCCAAAACAAA
>JAAERS010000034.1 GCA_024230095.1 Gammaproteobacteria bacterium
AGACAATGGTCGTGTTGAAGCGAGTTCTCTGGTTAGGTACATCCTCACTGTCTATTGCCTTCTGGAACATTCTCTTGCTATCACCGGTGGTTTCGTCCGGGTATTTTGCTCTATAATCACCCCTGCTGGCCGAGCTCATGCTGAAGAAATTCTTTGGTTGATTAAGCAGGGCCTGTAAATCGTGCGGGCGGCGTTCTTAGATCTTAGCTCATTGGGGCCATCTGATTTGGATTTGGCGCCCTTAGAGGCGTGTGTTGATGAGATGAGATGGTATCAGCACACGACTTCAGAGCAGGTAGTCGGTCGCTTACAAGATATGAATATCGCCATTGTAAACAAAGTCGTGTTAAGTGCTGACTTGCTCCAGCAATTGCCGCAATTGAAGCACATTATTGTGGCCGCCACAGGCACCAATAATATTGATTTAGACTGCGCTAAAGCAAAGGGTATCAGTGTACAAAATTGCCAAGCCTATGGCGTGGATTCGGTGGCTCAACACACCTTAATGCTCATGTTGGCTTTGAGTACCCGCTTATTAGAATATCGTACAGCTATACAAGACGGGCAGTGGAGCCGGAGTCGTAATTTTTGCCTGTTAGACTATCCTGTAGAGAGCCTGGCGGACAAAACCCTGGGTATTGTCGGTTACGGTGAGCTAGGCAAAGGGGTGGCTAAATTGGCCCAAGCTTTCGGCATGCGGATCTTGCTGGCAACTCGACCTGGACAAGCGAGCTATGGAGAACGTTTGGCCTTGCATGAGATGTTGCCCCAGTTGGATATTCTAAGTTTGCACTGCCCACTTACGCCGGCAACAGCTAATCTTATAGCTTGGCCGCAACTACAAGCGATGAAATCATCGGCGTTATTAATCAATTGCGCGCGCGGTGGTATTGTTAATGAACTAGACCTTTTGCGAGCCCTAAAAGAACAACAAATAGCTGCTGCGGCTACGGATGTATTAGGGGTCGAACCCCCCCCTAATGATCACCCTTTATTACAATATCAGAAACCTAATCTCATCATCACACCCCACAGTGCTTGGGCAAGTCGCAAAGCTAGGCAAACGATAGTGCATATATTGGCTGAAAATATCCTTTCTTTGGCCTCTGGCAAGGCTCAATTTGTCGTGCAATAATTGGCCAAGCCCCCGTGCTTTCTGGGCTTGCTGCAATGCAAGTTTTTTCTTAAAAAAAAAGCAGAAAAATAATCCCTAATAGTCTTGACTTTGCTCGGATTTGAATTCGATAAGCCTAAGTTGTTCACATTTAATAAAAAAATTATTTATTGCCAATAAAAGTTACCATAAATTGTATTTTAAACAATTGGCTGTCATAACTAACTGAAAAATAACAAGAAAATAAGATGGTCAAAAAATAACCAATTTGTGCAAATACCCATACCTATAGGCTTTTGGACTGATTTCCAAACTGTATTCACAGACTTATCCACAGGTCGTGGGGATAAACCATGGAACCCTTGAGAACATAAGGGGTTGTTGCCGGTTGGCAGGGTAATAAAGCCAATAGTGCGTTTTCTATCTGCAAGATAAATGTGAACTTTGGTATGACAGGTTATTGAGCCTTTTGTTATACCTGATTTGGTTTCGAAAAAGGCGTTAAAAATGTTGGCATGGTTGCTTCAATTTTCGCACCCCAATAGGAGCGTATCGGGACTCATTATGGTACAAAACCCGGGTAGCAGCATTGGCTGTTAGTCTGCTCTAAAATGCATGCGCAGGGCAGGGTACAGGATTCAGTAGAGTCGTAACGAGGCGTACTAACCTACTTTCATTGTAATGGCCACCTATATGGGGGCAGGGTAACAGTCAGATATATTTCTTGCTGACTTCAGAATTATTGCGAGGGACTATCTGATAGCCCCTCGCTGAATTGGCTGAATATACCTTAATCCGACATAAGTACGGCTGTAGTCATGTTATGCAAGATGCTATCGGTGACCCCACCGAAGGCTTTCTCACGTAAGCGAGAATGCTCATAAGCACCCATAACCAACAGGTCGGCACCCGAGTCGGAGAGAAAATTTAATATTGCGTAGTCGGTCTTAATATTAGCGCTAATATTTTCTAAACTGACATCCAGGCCATGACTTTGCAAATGACGCAACATGTCGGCGCCTGGCTGAGCGTCTTTTTTACTGGAAGATTTTTTGGCATTGACCATCATCAGCGTCACTTTGCCGCGGCCTTGCAGAAGGGGGATCGCATCGTGGATGGCGCGGGCGGCTTTTTTGCCACCATCCCATGCAACGACAGCGTTACGATGAGCCATATCGATGCGGCCAATATAAGGCACTATGTATACGGAACGACCTGAGTCAAATAATACGCCTTCAAGCAGGTGATTCATGTAGGCTACATTGTCTTCATCGGGATTCGGTTGGCCTAGAAAAGTAATGTCATTACAACGTGCTTTGTAAGCCATGCGATCTGGTGCCCGGGCAGCGGTGGTGTAGATGATTTCACTGTCAAATTCAACGCCGGCTGCTTGGGCGGCTCTTTCAAAATCACATACGGCCGTCTGAGCGGCCGCTTCAACCAATTCTCGTTGCGCTTCACTAATTGCTTTGGGTACTTGAATGCCAATGTAGTTGGCAGTGATGGACTTGACTGCTAGCGCTACCCCTGTGACGCGGGCCTGTTGGCGCTTAGCCAAAGAAATGGCTGCTTCCGCGCGGTGAGCACAAGCTTCGCTGTTATCCAAATGTACCAAAATATCCTTAACTTGCATGAGTTCTATCTCCTTGCGTGTGGGTGAAATGGACTTGTATATAGTGTTACAAAATACACCCTTATACGAATAGACCTAGGTCAATTGTTGCCCCCTCGAAGTCTTGTCTTTGGTGGTTGGCTTGACCTGTGTCAAAATGCCTGAGGGCTAGGTATTACGTCACTTGGCGGTATACTTTAGAATGAGCTTATAAAGTGAGTTGAGACGTTGTTAACTAAGATTTAATAATCGCATTTTGCTGGCTTGGCTGAACTGATTGGTTAAAGAGGAATGAAGTTATGTGGGACCAGCGCTATGCTGCCAGTGATTATGTTTACGGCACAGAGCCGAATGATTTTTTACGTCAGCAAGTGCAACACATTCCCACGGGAAAGGTGTTGTGCTTGGCCGATGGTGAGGGTAGAAATTCTGTTTATTTAGCGAGCTTAGGTTATGAGGTGACGGCCGTTGATAGTTCGGCTGTGGGGCTGGAGA
>JAAERS010000035.1 GCA_024230095.1 Gammaproteobacteria bacterium
CGGTATTACCTTAATTAAAGGCTTAACTATACCAGCGAAAGTCAGAGCCTATATTGACTATTTTTCGCGGCTTAGCAAGGTACCCACCTATGATGATATAGCGCTTTAGCACGCAGCCATGTCATTAACTGTTCAGGCATGGCTGTTTGAACTAGCAGCAGTATGCTTATGTTAAGATGACTCACCGTTAATGGTAATGACTAAAGTTCGGCTACTGGCATGATCTCTGTGCTCTCCTAAATAAATACCTTGCCAAATACCAATGTTTAATTGGCCATGGCTTATCGGTAAACTGAGGCTATTCCCCAACAGGCTGGCTTTAATGTGCGCTGGCATGTCGTCATCACCTTCATAGGTGTGTTGATAGTAAGGTGCGCGCTCTGGCACAAAGTGATTAAAGTGCGCTTCCATGTCACTGCGAACTGTTGGGTCGGCGTTTTCATTTAAGGTGATAGACGCGGATGAGTGCTTAATAAAAATATGCAGTATGCCGCATTGTATTTTGGTTAATTGAGGTAATTGTCTTAACACCTCGTCAGTGATGAGATGAAAACCACGATTTCTGGCTTTTAATCTTATCTCAGTTTGCTGCCACATGGTTATGCTCCCTAAAGGTTATGATTATTACGCTTTGTTACTAAGCTAACGTTTTTTGCTGATATAAGCCACTAAACTCACTAATAACCGCGGGCAATAATTGCTGTATTACTGCAAGATGGGCACTGTTTTTACTATAACGCGCATACAGCTTTTTATAGACGCCAGTCTTACCTAAGCGCATACAGTCAACCAATGATTGCTTACTGGCGGTGTTTACTAGCCAGTCGGGCAGGGTAGCAACACCCATATTGGCGGCGACCATTTGCAGCATGACATGGCTGCTACCCACTTGTTTGAGTTTATTGGGTTTGCATTTCGCTGGCGTTAAGAACCATTTGAAAATGTCTAATTGCTCGGGCGGTAGTGGGTAGGTTAATAAGGTAAATTGACGAAATTGCTCTGGCTGTAAATAAGGGATTGTTGCGCTTGGGTAAATGAAAAACGGCTTATTTTCCGCTGAGGCGGTTAATTGTTGTTGGCTAACATCTTGCTGCGCCGCCAATTGCTTTGATAGCACGGCAATCACTTCAAATTGACCGATCTCTTGATAAATGTAATTGGCCTCATGGTTGTTTTCGTCAGTAAAAAACAGATCGGCATTGGCATCGCTGCTGTGTTTTAGTGAGTTGCCGGTAAAGGCTTCATCGAGAAATTCAAGCTCTACGCCTTTATTTTTCTGGGAAAATTCACTGGTAACCGGTAATAACCATTGAAAACAAGCATGACAAGCTATGGCTATTTTTAATGAGCTAATCGGTAAGTCAGGAGATTTTAATTGCTGAGTTACTTGCTGTATTTTTGGCAGGCACTCTTGGGCTAAATTAAGTAAAAGTTGACCGGCATCGGTA
>JAAERS010000036.1 GCA_024230095.1 Gammaproteobacteria bacterium
AATGCCAAAAACCCGGATACCAGTGAAGAAGAATACCTGCACGTTATTCTTGGCAAGACGGCAATGCTGTTTGAGGCCGCATGCAAAACCGGAGCTCAACTGGCCAATGCCAGTGACGCCGAAATTGAGGGCTTACGACTATTTGGTCGTCACCTTGGCATTGCTTTCCAAATGGTCGATGATCTCATGGACTACACTGGCGACCAGGTAACCATGGGGAAGAATATTGGCGACGACCTCGCTGAAGGAAAACCCACCCTGCCTTTGATACATGCTATGGCGACGGGTAGTGATGACGAGCGCCTACTAATTCGCAAGGCCATTCGCAAAGGCGATACCGCCCAGTTACCGCAGATACTAACCATTATTGCGCGCTGTGGCTCCCTAGACTACACCCGCAATATGGCCAAGAAAGAGACCGAAAAAGCCATTTCCGCCCTGAGCATTTTAACACCTACCGAGTTCAGCCAAAGCTTGGTTAGCATCTGCCAAACGGCTCTTGACCGCCAAAACTAACCCCACCTAAAGTGAATAGCTAAAAAGCAGCATCGCACACCGATTGCTGGTATAATCTAGCGCTTTGATTAGGCAATATGGAAATCACTGATGAGCAAGCCCTCTTCTTTTAATCGTGACGAACTTTTATCCTGTGGCTATGGTGAAATGTTTGGTCCAGGTAATGCCCGCCTTCCAGTGGGCAACATGTTAATGATGGACCGCATCACTCACATCTCTGCTACTGGCGGAGAATTCGACAAGGGTGAAATCATTGCAGAACTGGATATCACACCCGACCTTTGGTTTTTTGACTGTCACTTCCCAACGGACCCTGTGATGCCAGGCTGCCTAGGCCTAGATGCCATGTGGCAATTAGTTGGTTTTTTCCTAGGCTGGAAAGGCAACAAAGGTCGCGGTCGCGCCCTAGGCGCAGGAGAAGTGAAATTCTTTGGCCAAGTATTACCAACAGCCAAAAAAGTAACCTACAAAATTACTATTAGACGCTGCATTGAACGCAGACTAGTTATGGGGATCGCAGACGCCAGCATGGAAGTCGATGGCAAAGAAATATACAGCGCAAAAGACTTGCGTGTAGGCCTGTTCACCAGCACTGAAGACTTCTAGAAGTCTTTTAGAGAAAATACAATTAGTCAGTTTATACCTTCGAATGCAAAAGCTATAAACTAAAAAATAAGGGGTTTATTATGCGCCGCGTCGTTGTTACCGGTATTGGTATTGTATCTTGCCTAGGCAAGAATAAAGAAGAAGTACTGACATCCCTACAAGAAGGCAAGTCAGGCATTAGCCATCAGCCAGAATACGCAGAAAAAGGCTTCAAGAGCCATGTCGCGGGCAGCATTGACATGGACTTTAGCGAGGTAATTGATCGCAAACTGTTGCGCTTTATGGGCGACTCAGCAGCTTATTCTTATATCTCCATGCAAGAAGCCATTGCAGACGCCGGCCTGAGTGAAGACGATGTGTCCAATGTGCGCACCGGACTGATTGCTGGATCTGGTGGCGCTTCGGCCGCCAACATTGTAGAAGCCGCTGACGGCATGCGCGCAAAAGGCCTACGCCGAGTTGGCCCATACCGCGTAACCCGGACCATGGGCAGCACTGTTTCCGCTTGCTTGGCCACACCGTTCAAGATCAAAGGTGTCAATTACTCCATCACTTCCGCATGCTCCACCAGCGCCCACTGTATTGGCAATGCCATGGAGTTAATTCAGTTAGGTAAGCAAGACGTCGTATTTGCTGGTGGCGGTGAAGAACTCCACTGGACACAAACAGTTTTGTTTGACGCCATGGGCGCGCTCTCCAGCAAATACAATGATGCACCAGAAACCGCTTCTCGCGCCTACGACGCCAACCGCGACGGCTTTGTTATCGCTGGCGGCGGCGGCATGCTGGTAATTGAAGAGCTAGAGCAC
>JAAERS010000037.1 GCA_024230095.1 Gammaproteobacteria bacterium
AGATGGAGTTGGATCTGCCTGAGGACTTGGTGATCAAATTGTTAACGATGTTATATAAAGCATCGTCGGTAGCAGAATGGGATCTGGGTTTGGCGCCACAGAATGAGGTTTATGCTCACGATTTAAGTGGTGCCGTGCTGCATTAGTGATAAACAAATAACGGTGTTATTAGATAAAGACACCGTTATTTGTTTGTTATAGGTCCGTTGATCGTTTGATTTACAGACTATATAAGCTTGGTCTAGAGTCCACCCATTAACATATATTTGATTTCCAAAAAGTCTTCTATGCCGTAGTGAGAGCCTTCGCGGCCCATGCCGGATTCTTTCACACCGCCAAATGGGGCTACTTCTGTGGAGATAATGCCTTCGTTGATGCCCACGATGCCGTACTCTAGGCCTTCGCCCACACGCCATACACGACCTATGTCACGGGTATAAAAATAAGCGGCCAAGCCAAATTCCGTATCATTGGCCATGTTTACGGCTTGTTCTTCAGTCTTAAATTTGAATACGGGTGCTAAAGGACCAAAGGTCTCTTCGGTGGCCACTTTCATGTCACAGTTGGCGTTGCCGATAATGGTTGGAGTAAAGAAGCTACCGCCTAGTTCATGACTATCACCGCCGTAAATTAGCTCGCCACCATTAGCCAAGGCGTCAGCAATATGTTCCTTAACCTTGTCCACTGCGGCTGGGTTAATCATTGGGCCTTGTTGAACACCTTCTTCTAGACCGTTACCTATTTTCAACTGTGCTACAGCGGCCGCAAGTTTGGCAACAAAGGTATCATAGATGCCTTCTTGCACGATAAAGCGGTTCACACAAACACAGGTTTGACCGGCGTTACGGTATTTGCCGGCGATGGCTCCGGCTACGGCGGCGTCAATATCGGCATCATCGAATACAATAAATGGCGCATTGCCGCCTAGTTCCAAGGAAACCTTCTTTAAGGTGGGAGCGCACTGTTGCATTAGTAGCTTGCCAACGGGAGTAGAGCCTGTGAAGGTCAACTTGCGTACGGTTGGATTACTGGTCAATTCAGCACCGATAGGGCGAGACTGGCCAGTGACCACGTTGAATACGCCAGCTGGTACACCAGCTTCTTCAGCCAGTACGGCCAAAGCCAAAGCTGAATAGGGTGTTTCTGATGCTGGGCGAACCACAAAGCCACAGCCAGCAGCTAATGCTGGGCCACACTTGCGTGTGATCATGGCGGAGGGGAAATTCCACGGGGTGATCGCCGCCACAACACCGATAGGCTCTTTGGTGACCACAATGCGGGCGTCTGCCTTGTGAGTAGGAATGATGTCGCCATAGGTGCGTTTACCCTCCTCGGCGAACCATTCAATAAAACTGGCGGCATAGGCGATTTCGCCTTTCGCTTCGGCCAGTGGCTTGCCTTGCTCTAGGGTCATAATCAGACCTAAATCGTCTTGATTGGCCAGCATCAAGTCAAACCAACGACGCAAGATGCCAGCACGCTGCTTGGCGGTTAGCTTGCGCCACTCAATCATGGCTACTCGAGCGGCTTCAATGGCTCGCTCGGTTTCGGGTCGCTCCATGGCTGGGATGGTGCCCAATACCTCACCATCGGCCGGGTTGGTAACGGTCATGGTGGCGCCATTATCTGCATCTACCCATTTGCCATTAATGTAAGCCTGTTGGCGGAGCAGGGAAGGGTTATTTAATTGCATGAGTGGTGGTCCTTTGAGTAACAAGTTGCTGTAACACTTTTATATGTTTATATACGCATAAACTTAACATGTTAACTTATTGTGTGTAATTAATAAATATATTTGGGACGTTATTAAAGCAGGAATTTTGGTCTTTGACCATTCAGGTTTTTTATCACACTAACCGCAATTGCTATCGGTTTCGTAGTAGATAAGGCAAGGTAACTTGTATTATACGGTGAAGCCTTTAGAATGCTTCTAATAACAATAAACGATCACTATTAGACTTTGTAGCTATGTTAAAATCTTTCTTTCCCAGTCCTGTTGTATTCTTTCTAAGTGTTCTGCTTTGGAGCGC
>JAAERS010000038.1 GCA_024230095.1 Gammaproteobacteria bacterium
AACACGCAATTGCGGCCAACGCTGGGGCAATGGGTAAGCCACACTATCATGGCCATTAGCGGCTTCACCGGCTTGCCATTTAACAAAGCCATGCCATAAGGAGCGGCTAGCACTGCCACTACCTATACGCGCCAAGGTAGATAAGGAGGTGTAATCCAAGTGCCACCCACATAAATCATTACAAGCCAAAGCCATGGCACCAAATCCACTAGCTGAAGAGGCCAAACCAGCCGCCGTAGGCACGCTATTGTGGGTATCAATACACAGGTGTACGTCAGCAGGCAAAAACAAATCTAGCCAAGCTGTAAGCTTGGCAACAAAGGCCGAGGCCGATGCTTGCTGCTCACCATTAAGATAGACTTCATGCCTAGGCCCGTCGATGACCTGCAACTGAGTCTGTGTACCATGATCGTCCAGGGACACAGATAAAGAACCAGTAATGGGCAAATTATAGTCACCAGCGCGCTTGCCCCAGTATTTGCTCAGGGCAATATTGGCCGGGGCATAAGCTTTGGCCTGTTCCTTTACGGGGCTCAAAGAGCGGCCTGCCAGCAGCTCTTCTTGCACCCATTGGGTGGGTGTTATATTAGTCATACATTCTCTTTGCTAAAACCACCATGGCTATGTCCATGATCCTACCGCTCCTAACTTTCAAACCACTGTAAACCCTGGGCGCTGATGTCTACAGTAAACTGGGCGTGAGGCCAATCTTGTATTTTTGGCACACTCAGTCCGAGTATGCAATCACCTAAACCCGATCCGGATATCTTGACCGCAACAGCACTGTCCGCAGACCTGATACCCACCTGTTTCCATGCCGCATCAACAGCTGCTTGTGTACCATCATCACACACGCCCAAGGCCACCATCTGTTGCTGGTAATCATTCATAGCCTGCGCCAATGCCTGCCAGTTTGCTTGCTCTATGGCCGCCTCGGCATGACTTACCAGCTCTCCCATACGGGCGTATATTTGTGTGTAACGATGGAGGTCTTTTTGCGCCCACTGACGTACCAAAGCAATAACCTCAGGAGTTGGCGTTTTATAACCTGTGTAAATCAAGCGCAAGGCTGGCAAACTTGCTGTACTTGCAGGCAGCAATGCCCGGGCGCATACAAGGCTAGCATCATAGTACACTAAGCCACCATAACAGCTAGCGGCCGCATCGGCACCCGAACCACCACCTTGTACCTGACGAATGATGCTAACCGCATCATTGAGCACCACATACCGCGCCCTGTCCAGTTGCAGCCAGGCACGCAAAGCGCCCACCAAGGCCACCGTTAAGGCGGCAGAGGAAGCGAAACCCATAGTAGGATCAATAGCCGATTCAATAGTAATACGCAAGCCCGACGAACCCGCCAAGGACTGACTAAAATACTGCAAACCTGCCAACACAAAACGCAATGGTTGGTTGTTGACACTCACAGCCAGTGTCTGCGCAACACTGGCTTGCCATTGCCCCATAGCTGAGTCGATGTAAATCTCATCATTGTCCTGCTTGCACAAGGTCACAGCAAGGCGTAAATCAATAGCCGCCGCTAGGGCTGGATAACCATGCAGAACAGCGTGTTCTCCCATCACCATGGTACTGCCTGGCGCAGAACAGGTAACACTACTGACTACCATAGGTCACTCCTTGTTGCTGCCAAACTAACGGTCTATAGTCATAACCATGACCATCACACAACATCTGCAAGGCCGACCCAGTAATGCCTTGAGCTAACACCAAACCACCCTGATCACCCCGAATGCTACCCGCGCCACAGATTTTTGCCGCCCCCCCAATATGCTCAATACTTTGAACAAATTGGGCCACCTTAACAGGCACCACCCCTAATTGGAGCAACAACTGATGGTTGGCTTTTATGTGCGCCGTTAAAGCCTTTGCATCACCAGTTTGCAGGGACTGTTCAAAGCGCTGTTCCAGGTCACCGAACTGTTGCCATAACCCATCTGGAGAGTGCTGCTGGCGCACCCATTCAACACACTCTCCGGTACTGGATTCGGGCTGGCCCGTGGCCACCAAAAATAAACCATCCTGCTGGGCAACGGTTAGATGATGCGAAGTGCCATGTTGAAACGACTGTATCCCACCTAGTATGCATACTTGAGGGTCCACACCACTAGCATGCCCGTGCTGCCACTGCTCCGCCACCAGTACTTGGCTAATCAGTTGCTGTTGATTAAATTGCCCGCCACAAGCAGTCAACAGTGCCGCCATCAGCACGGCCACCAGTGAAGCGGAAGAACCCATACCGCTACCTAACAATAGGTCGGTGTGCAAATTAATAGTAAAAGACTGGGATATAGGTAGTGAATTGGCCGTAATACAATGACCAAGGGCAGCCAACAGCAGGTCTTCAGGCAAAGCGAAGACATTGGTCAATGGGGCTTGGCCGACTAAATAGTCTTGATGTTTTTGACTAGTTCGTTGCGCTAATTGCTGCAGATCCGACACGGATACAGTGCGCTGCAGGCCAACTTGTGGCATCAATAACGTCATCACTGGTAGGGAACTGGCACTCGCGGCGCCCCAAGTCACCTGAGCCCTAGAGAGACGATTAATAGCCGCTGCTAATGCCGGTTGCCCATACACAACTGCATGTTCACCGGTAATAATAACTTTACCGGGTGCCTCGGCCCAGGCATTCACCTTGGCTTTGACTGGCCCGATCATCGCGCCTCGTATTGGCGTTTATGTTGGCTAATGCCTGCTAAACGAAAACGGCCCGTGGTTTGCTTAGGAAATTGATGAGTGGCGCCGTCCTGTGGTACTTGAAACTCATACAATTTGACGTATTCATCATAGGTTAACCTTTGCCGTGCGGCCAGCATGTCTTGATGCAACTGGGTATGCAGCATGGCAGTATAACCTGCTACCAACTTACCCGTAAAAAATTCGCCTACACTGCCTGAACCGTAGCTGAAAAAACCAATACGCTTACCCGCCAAATTGCTCAAATTGTCCAACATAGAAATGAAACCAATGTACATGGCCGCCGTATAGCTATTACCGGTCGTGCGGTTATACACCAGACTGGCTTCAATCTGATGCTCTAATTCAGTCTGGTTAAGACGGTGTTGATTGCTGCTAGCCAAGTGATTATGGGCTTTTTGTGCCATACGACTAAACGGTAAGTGATAGCAGAAATAATGAAAGTCAGGAAACTTCAGATCTGACTGTAGCTGAAAATTCTGCCAGGCCGCTCGCACGCTACGTAAATATACCTTGGTGGAATACTTACCATCAACCAACGCTGTGGTGCGATAGTTAGGTCGCCAAAAGTCCATGACGTCCTCGGTATGCACACCAGTTTCTGCATCCAACTCAATAATACGTGGATTGGAGGTAACTAACATTGCCACGGCTCCACAACCTTGAGTGGCTTCACCGGGAGATTGACGGTCATAACGAGCAAT
>JAAERS010000039.1 GCA_024230095.1 Gammaproteobacteria bacterium
CCATGTTCCCAAGCTTCTGCATGCATACTGTTACACCAGTCACAGCAGGAGAGCGTTGGGTAATAGTAGTATGGGTCAACGGACCCAGATTCAAATAATATATTTTACTCACAAAAAAGCGGGCATAGCCCGCTATTTTTTATCTCCTAAATTAGTATTGTTGTCCTGCAGACTCATATCTAGCTACTGTCAAGTCACCCACATCTGTGGCATTGCCATCACTTGCAAAAGGAAACTTTTCGATTATATTACGTCCACCGCCTGGAGTATAACCACCCGATGCATATCCACTTAAAGTGCTTGATTGACCTGCTGTGACATATCTAGCTACTGTCAAGTCACCCACGTCTGTGGCATTGCCGTCACTGCTAAATGAGAACTTGTCTATTCTGGTAGTATATCCAACAGAAGCTTGAAAACCACCATCTGTGTACCCTGATGCGGTAGATGATTGACCAGCTATCCCACCCCTTGCTATAGTTAGATTACCCACAACAGTGGCATTGCTATCACTAGCAAATGGAAATTTGTCAATCCTACTTAGGAAATCATCACCACCAGAATTGTACCCATTAGTGGTACTGGACTGACCTGCTTGATCTACTTTATTCTGAGTCAAATCGCCTACATCTGTAGCATTGCTGTCACTCGCAAATGGAAATTTGTCGATCAAAGTAGGATCTTGTGGGCTAGGGTAAGATCCCCCTGATGTGTATCCATTCTCAGTTGATGATTGCCCAGCTACATTATATCTTCGAGCAGTCAAGTTTCCAACGTCTGTGGCGTTGCCATCACTTGAAAATGCAAATTTGTCTATAATGTTAGCATGATAGGGAGCTGGACCTTGCCCCCCTGATGCATATCCACTTGCTGAGGACGATTGCCCTGCTGCACGGATTCTAGCTACTGTCAAGTCACCCACGTCTGTGGCATTGCCATCTGAAGCAAATGGGAATTTGTCGATTGTGTTTTCATTGCCAGTGCCATAACCACCTGATGTATAACCAAAATTACTACCCTGGAATCCGCCTGAACTACCTGATCCGCCAGAGCTGCCTGGTGCCAAATTTAC
>JAAERS010000040.1 GCA_024230095.1 Gammaproteobacteria bacterium
AGGAATGTCATAACCCAATTAGGTAATTACTAACTCAGGCAAACTTTTAATACAGTCATCCACGGCCTTAATCTGAGCCAAAAACGGCTCTAATTGATCCAGAGGCAAAGCACTGGGACCATCACACCGAGCCACATCTGGATTGGGATGGGCTTCCAAGAACAAACCAGCCAAACCCACGGCCATGCCCGCTCGTGCTAAATCAGGTAACTGATGACGACGACCACCGCTGGCCTCCCCCATGGGGTCACGACACTGTAGAGCATGGGTGGCATCAAAAATAATAGGGGCGTTATTAGTGACCTGCTTCATAACACCAAGACCCAGCATATCCACCACCAGATTATCATAGCCAAAACTGCTGCCCCGTTCACACAAAATGATCTGATCATTGCCATTTTCACGGCACTTGGTGACGATATGCTTAATCTGGCCAGGGCTCATAAACTGGGGTTTTTTTACATTCACAGGTTTCCCCGCCTTGGCAATGGCCGCCACCAGATCCGTTTGCCGAGCTAAAAACGCCGGGAGTTGCAATACATCAGCCACCTCGGCCACTGCAGATACCTGCTCGATCTCATGCACATCGGTAATCACTGGACAACCAAATTCGCGTTTCACCGCAGCAAATATTTCCATGCCCTCCTGCAGCCCCACCCCACGGTAGGAGTCCATAGAAGAACGATTGGCCTTATCAAAAGAGGCCTTGAACACATAGGGAATACCCAGCTTTTGTGTCACATTCACATAGTGCTCACATACAGACAGGGTCAGGTCTAGGTTTTCTAATACATTGAGGCCACCAAATAACACCATGGGGGCGTCGTTGGCGAGGGTGATGTTGTTGAATTGCATACTCTACTACCGGGGCCAGACTATAGGCCTGACCCTATAAAATTTTCTATTCGATTTACACGCAAATTTTCAATAGCGCTTAACCAAATTATAATCCATTCCCCAACACCAAGCGAGAAGCTTTGGCCTAC
>JAAERS010000041.1 GCA_024230095.1 Gammaproteobacteria bacterium
CCTTTTGGCAGGGCGTGTCGCGCCTTTGTTATTGGGTCCTGTTTCCCGCTATGTTGGTAAAAATATTAGCGGCTGCTGATTTTAGTGGCAGCTGGTTATTTAGCCTAATAGGCGTATTGTTAGGTGCCTTGCTGTTAATGCTGGCCTATAGTTTGCTCAGCGGCCATTTGTTGCGTCTGCCTAACGCTTCTATTTCTTCAATGTTGCAAGGCAATATGCGTCACAATACCTTTATTGGTATTGCTGTTATGGGCGATATCATGGGTCTCAGGGGTATTGAGTTGGCGGCGTTGGCAACCGCTATTTTAGTGCCTGCGGTGAATGTGATCTGTGTGATCATCATGTTACGTCTCAATGGTGGTGAACACACGGTCAAGCGGATGATGGTAAAAGAGCTGGTGCGCAACCCCTTGATTTTGGCTGTGACTATGGGTTTGGTGATCAATATTTCAGGCTGGCAATTGCCCGCTTTGGCTGTGCAAACCATGGACTTATTGAGTCGGGCTGCTTTGCCCATGTTGTTACTGGCGGTGGGTGCCGGTATGAAATTGCGAGCCATTAGCAACAACTGGCCCGCATTGGTGAGCGTGCTATTAGGCAAAGGCCTATTGATGCCGGCATTTACTTTGGTTGCTGCCATGGCCCTGGGCCTGCCCAGTGAGGTGGTGATGGTGGCGGTGGTATTTACCACCTTGCCAACGGCGGCTTCGGCCTATGCTTTGGCACAACAGTTAAAGGGTGATACCTCGTTGATGGCCGATATCATCAGTGTACAAACACTATTTAGCTTAGTGACCCTAACGGTATGGTTGTTAGTGGTGGTGCATTTAACAAGCCTGTCTCTGGGCAGCGTTTAATGGAGAATGAATGTGCAATTGGCTGACATACTCGACCTGCAAGCACATCCAATTGGTGACCTAGGGTATCAGGCGCGGTGTCGTGCTAACTTGTGTCGTGATGGTGCCTTGATCATGTCGGGTTTGCTTCGTCCCAAGGCCCTTGCTGCCATTCGTAATGAAGGTTTGCAGCATCAGCACCTCGCTTATTACACCCAAGATCAGCACAATGTGTATTTGCAGCCGCAAGATGCCAGTTTGCCGGCTAATCATCCCCGCAATCGTTTGGTTGATTCTTCCAAGGGCTGCATTACCGATGACCAGATTCCATTGAGTTCGCCATTACGTGTGATTTATAACAGCCAAGATTTTAAGGATTTTTTGGCGGCCGTTTTAGAAGAGCCGGTGCTGTATCCTTATGCGGACCCCCTGTCATCAATTAACACTCACTACGCCAGTGCTGGGCAAGAATTGGGGTGGCACTTTGATAATTCTTCGTTTGCCATCACCTTGTTGATTGAAAAGCCTCAGGCTGGCGGTGAGTTTGAATATATTCGTGACTTGCGTGATGCTGACGCTGGGGAAATGAATTATGCTGCTGTGGGAGAACTGCTGGATGGCAAACGCTCGGTTGATGTCTTGCCCACGCTAGCGGGAGACTTGGCTTTTTTTCGTGGTCGCAATGCCATTCACAGGGTAACCCCTACGCAAGGCGATATTACTCGTATGCTAGTGGTCCTAGCTTACAATACTGAGCCAGATGTCAGCCTTTCTGAATCGGCGCGCATGACCTTTTATGGCCGCCTAGGGTAAGCCTATAGCAGCCAAGTATTACCGCAGTTGTTTTAGGCAGGCCTGCATTGCCAGATAAGTGCTGTCTTGCAAGTGATGCTGACCTTGGTTGATGACGTGATTACCGGCCACATAGACATCACGCACCGGGTTGTGATTGCTGCCAAAGCACCATAGGTCCAGCCACTTTTCTGGTGCGGCGCAGGCAAGGGTGGGGTAGCTAATATCAAGACTAATAAAATCGGCCCGGTTGCCTTCTGCAAGCCCTGCTGAAAGCCCACAAGCAGCAGCGCCATCGGCCACACATTTTTGATACATGTAGTTGCCGACACTGGCATGATTTTCATCATACAAGCGGTTGCGCTGCTGTTGTTGCAGGCGTTGGCTGTATTCCAGCAGGCGTATTTCTTCGGCAGGTGATAGGCATACGTGACTATCGGAGCCAATGCCAAAGCGGCCACCACCTTGAGCCAAGGCTGCGGCAGGAAATATGCCATCCCCAAGGTTGGCTTCTGTGCTTGGGCAGATGCCAACCACGGCTTGGCTCTGGATAATCTGTTGTAGCTCCCTGTCATCAATATGGGTGGCGTGCACAAGGCACCAGCGATCATTCAAACCAATTTCATTGGCTAGCCAGGCCACTGGCCGTTGGCCACTCCAACTGATGCAGTTGTTCACCTCTTTTTGTTGTTCGGCAATATGTATGTGAATAGGCCAGTTAGCGTTGGACGCAGCTAGAGTGTGCTGAATTTGTGCTTTGGTGACAGCTCGTAAGGAGTGAAAGCACAAGCCCTGATTGATGCGTGATGAGGTATTACTGTCATGCAGTTGTTGTTGCAGTTGCAGGTAGCTGTCTACGTCATGCAAAAAGCGTTTTTGCCCGTCATTGGCTGGTTGACCACCAAAATCGCTATGGCTATAAAGTACGGGTAACAAGGTTTGGCCAATACCTGTATCCAATGCAGCATCACGCACTGCCAGAGCCATGGTGGCAGGGTTATCATAGGCTTGGCCATTGCTTTGATGGTGCAGGTAGTGGAATTCGGCCACCTGAGTATAACCGGCCTTGAGCATGTCAATGTACAAAAAGCTGGCAATGGTCTGCACCTGTTCAGGGGTCAACTTGTTCACTAAACCATACATCAGGTCACGCCAGCTCCAAAAACTATCTGCCGGGTTGAGACTGACTTCGGCTAGGCCGGCCATGGCACGCTGAAAAGCATGGGAGTGGAGGTTGACCATGCCTGGCAATATTGGGCCAGACAAGTGGATATCTTGAACCTGTGCTTTGCTATTGGCTTGTATATTGGCAAATTGGCCATTAATAACCTGAAAGCGCACCTGTGGGCACCAGCCTGTAGACAGTAGAGCGTAGTCGGCATAATAACTTTTCATTGAATTATCTACTCGTATATAGCTTGTATAGACAAGATGTTACTACCTTTTTGTTCCTCAACGCCATATAATTACGACATAATTTGGATAACCAAGCGTCATTATGAACGATAACACTCTTGTAGATAGCCTTTTGGCCGCTATGGAAGACTCTCCGGCGCCGATTTATCAGCGGGTGAAGGGCGCCATCATTAACAAGGTGACTAATCAGGAATGGCTGCCTAATCAGCGGGTGCCCTCAGAAGCTGAATTGGTCAATGCGCTTGGTGTGAGCCGTATGACTATTAATCGCGCTCTGCGTGAATTGACGGCAGAAGGTTTTTTAAAACGCCAACAGGGCGTGGGCACTTTTGTGGCGCCACAGCGGGTGCACTCGGCTTTATTTGAGGTGCATAATATTGCTGATGACATTGCCACCCGCGGTAATAAACATCATGCTCAGGTATTACGTTTAGATTCAGGTCAGGCTACCACGGATGAAGCCATGCAACTAGGTGTGCGAACTGGCCATAATGTGTTCCGCTCTTTGTTAGTGCATTTTGAAAATGACAAGCCGGTACAAATGGAAGAGCGCGTGGTCAATGCCGACATAGCACCAGCCTATGGCGAGCAGGATTTTACCACCATTACCCCCTATACCTATCTCAACCAAACGGCCCCCATTAGTGAAGGTGAGCATTTGGTCGAAGCCGTATTACCCAGTCGGTGGGAGGCTCAAGCATTGGCTTTGCCAGACACGGCCGCCTGCTTACAAATTCGTCGTCGCACCTGGAGCAACAAACATATTGTGACTAGTGCTCGTTTGCTATCACCCGGCGATGTGTTGCAATTGTTTGGTCATTTCCAGCGCTAACGCTCTTTGTTAGCGCCTATTTCGTTCTGATTTATCTTGCTGTTGTACTAGTACTAGTGTGTAAATTTAACTTGTATATACATGTATAGTTATTATAGAATGCCGATCATACATGAATGAGGTACGTGATATGAATAGTGCGACACAGCAAGACCGTTTTCGGGCCGGTGAGGTGAAAGCGAAGACCGGTAATGAACTAGAAGCTAAAAGTTGGTTGACCGAAGCGCCTTTGCGCATGCTGATGAATAATTTGGACCCAGAGGTCGCAGAAAACCCACAGGCCTTGGTGGTATATGGCGGTATTGGTAGAGCCGCTCGCAATTGGCAAGCCTATGATCGCATGGTAGAAGCACTAAAACAGCTAGAGGATGATGAGACCTTGTTGGTTCAGTCGGGTAAACCAGTAGGGGTATTTCGAACACATAAAAATGCGCCACGGGTGCTGCTTGCCAACTCCAACTTAGTCCCTCACTGGTCGAACTGGCAGCATTTTAATGAACTCGATGCTAAAGGGTTGGCCATGTATGGCCAGATGACAGCAGGCTCTTGGATTTACATTGGTAGCCAGGGAATCGTACAAGGCACCTATGAAACCTTTATTGAGGCAGGTCGTCAGCACTATCAAGGTGATTGGTCAGGCCGCTGGATACTCACCGCCGGCCTTGGCGGTATGGGAGGTGCGCAGCCACTAGCTGCAAGTTTAGCGGGGGCTTGTTCTTTGAATATTGAATGCCAACAAAGCCGTATAGATTTTCGTTTGGCCAATCGTTATCTAGATGAACAGGCCACAGACTTAGATGACGCCTTAGCGCGGATTGCAAAATATACTGCAAGCGGTGAAGCCCGTTCAGTTGGCTTGCTTGGCAATGCCGCCGATATCTTGCCGGAGTTGGTTAAACGTGGTTTGAAACCGGATTTGGTGACCGACCAAACTTCTGCTCATGATCCACTCAATGGCTATTTGCCACAAGGCATGGATTGGGCTGAGTATCAGCGCCAAGGCGCATTGCAAGCGGATGTCATTGTCGCCAAAGCCAAGCGTTCTATGGCTGTGCATGTGCAAGCTATGTTGGATTTTCACGCTATGGGTATTCCAACAGTCGATTATGGTAACAACATTCGCCAAATGGCCTTGGAAGAAGGCGTTAGTAATGCGTTTGACTTCCCGGGTTTTGTGCCCGCATATATCCGCCCTCTGTTTTGTCGCGGCGTAGGGCCTTTCCGCTGGGTAGCACTATCGGGTGATCCGCAAGATATCTACAAAACCGACGCTAAGGTAAAGCAACTGATTGATGATAAACACCTGCATAATTGGTTGGACATGGCCCGTGAGCGCATCCAATTCCAAGGTCTGCCAGCACGTATTTGTTGGGTCGGTTTGGGAGAGCGAGAAAAACTCGGTTTGGCGTTCAATGAAATGGTACGTAGTGGCGAGCTAAAAGCCCCTGTGGTGATTGGCCGAGATCACCTAGATTCGGGCTCCGTAGCCAGCCCCAACAGAGAAACTGAAGCCATGGCAGACGGTTCTGATGCTGTTTCTGATTGGCCATTGCTCAATGCCTTATTGAATACGGCATCGGGCGCTACCTGGGTGTCCCTGCATCATGGTGGTGGTGTAGGTATGGGTTTTTCACAACATTCTGGTATGGTGATTGTGTGCGATGGAACGGATGAAGCGGCCGAACGTATAGGGCGTGTATTGCATAATGACCCAGCCACAGGGGTCATGCGGCATGCGGATGCAGGTTATCCAGCGGCCATAGAGTGTGCGCAACAAGCTGGTTTAAATTTGCCTAGCCTTAATTAGGGTCTAGCCTAGGACTAAGAGAAAAATATATGTATCAATTGGCAATTAATCCGGGGCAAGTGACGCTTGCTCAGTTACGTCGTGCAAGCCGTGAAACCGTGAAAGTGAGCTTGTCAGAGGGAGCCTTGGAAGGCATTCATGCAAGTACTGCGTTGGTGCAGGCGATGGTTGATGAAGGCCGCACTGTTTATGGTATTAATACGGGTTTTGGGCTGTTAGCCAATACCCGTATTGACGCTAAAGATTTGCAAGAACTGCAGCGCTCTATTGTGTTATCCCATGCCGCCGGTATTGGTGAATTGATGGGTGATGCAACTGTACGTTTGGTCATGATACTAAAAATC
>JAAERS010000042.1 GCA_024230095.1 Gammaproteobacteria bacterium
AACCATGCTTCGGTTACCAGTGATTGGACTGGTACCGAATCCGCAGATACCTTTATCATAGACGAGTACAGCGGCCTCACCATTACCGCAAACGGCGGCGATGGCGGCAATGATACGGCCAAACTTGCTGTGCTTGATCACGTACTATGGGACACCACCAGTGGCGGCACTACCGAACTAACGGCGTCCTTAGTGGATATGGAGATTATTGATATTGGCGCCGTATTGACCACCTACGACAGTAGCAATGCTCAGTCCATCGCTGATTTCAGCACCCACCTGTTGCTTGATGCCACATCCGTGGCCGCCATGGTCACAGGTTCTGATCATGCTGACGGTGCCATAGGCCTGTATGGTACTGGTAATGACATGGTGACTCTGGATGGAGCTGACTGGTCCCGAACTGCCAATGATGGCACAGATAGCAGTATCGCCAGCGGCAGTGACTACTATGGCGAGACTGTGGACACATGGCAACTGACGGTCGACAGCACCACCTATACCCTGTACATTGACAACGATATCAACGTTATTACGCCGGACCTGTAAACCAGACTGGTGAAAACTCTTGCAAAGGCCTCGGGTTATACTCGGGGCCTTTTTTATTGTATCTAACTGATTATTGCTCGGTTAGGGCGATAGACGCCGTGCGCCTCAGGGGTGACAACACATAGTCGACGATGCGCTGCTTGTCGCCTAAGACATCAACCTGCGCTACCATGCCGGGCATAATATTGGGCACGATGTCTGATTTTGAGAATTGCTTGGTCAGGGTTTTTACCCACACTTCGTAGTACAACAGGCCCTGCGGCGTTTCGGTGGTATTTTGTGCAATCTGCATCACTTCGCCAGTAATAGAACCGTATCTGGCAAAGTCATAGGCTGTGAAAGATACCTTGCAGGCCTGGCCCACATTAACCAGGCTAATATCTTCGGGTTTTATTTTGGCTAGCACCATATAGGATTCGGCCCTGGGGACGATTTCGGCTAACGTTTCACCCGCGCCCACAACAGCCCCTTCAGTTGTGACATGCAGGGCCGAAATAACACCCGTGGCAGGCGACCGGACTTCTGACATGGACTGCTTTTCCAATAGCGCCTGATGCTCCGCCTCAGCACGTTCAGCAATGCTGATACTTTCCGCCAATTGCTCCTTGGCCTCCACCTTAAACTCCATATCCACCTGCTGTTGCCGACGCAACAGGGTGTCTATTTGAATATCCAGCCCTGACTCGGCCAAAAGCTGTTGCTTAATGGTATTTTTTGCCTCTTCCTTTTGCTTATTAAGCCCAATTAATCGCACCTTGGGCTCTATACCCTGCTTAACCAAGGGCTCATAAATTGCAATTTCTTCTATCACCAGTGCCAGGGTATCCTGGGCGGCCGATACTGCGGCTTGAGCCTGTAAAATGGCATTGCGTTTGCCCGCTACTTCCTGGGTGATAATTTGTATTTGCTTCTGCAGGCTGGCCTGTTTGGCAAGGTAAATAGACTCTTGGCTAACGACAATCTTGGCTGGAATCGACTTGGCAAACTCTAATGATGTACCTTGAGATTCTGCCGTAAAGCGCGCCGTTTTTGCCAAGGCATTAAAATAAGTGATTCGATTGGCTTTTATTGCCGCCTCCGTGTCTTCGTGCTTAAGCCAGAACAACACATCGCCTTCTTTTACTTGGTCCCCAATGGCCACCGAAAAGCGACTAATGGACCCAGGATAGCGATTCTGTACCACCTGCACCTTACCAAATGGCTCAACCTGAGCTTCGGCCCGAACTACCTGATCAATTTCCGTTTCAAAGGCCCAATACACGGCCCCAATAAAAAACAAGCTAATAATATAAAATATGCTATTGCTGAGCCTATTCTTTTTCATGAATTAGTTCCCGTTTTTGCTGCCTGTAGTACTTGCTCTTTTGGTCCATCAGCAACAATACGGCCACTGTCAATCACGGCAACACGGTCAACCAATGACAGCAAAGAGCCGCGGTGGGTAATAATAATCACGGTCTTATCCTCTAGTTCCTTCTTAAGCCGAAAAACCAACTGCTGCTCACTATTAGAATCCATGGCGCTGGTGGGTTCATCCATAATCACAATTTGTGGATCACCCAGCAGTGCGCGGGCAATGCACAGTGCCTGCCGTTGCCCTCCCGATAGCTGCTGCCCACGTTCAGCCAATACGGTGTCATAACCGTCGGGCAAACTACCTACAAAGTCGTCCACACCGGCCAGTTTGCAGGCCGCCAGTATGTCCTCATCGGTGGCATCCGGGCACCCCATTAGCAGGTTGTCTTTTACCGTTCCAGAGAATAAGTTGGGTGCCTGTAAAACCACGCCCAGATTCTTGCGCAGATCTTCTGGGTGCAAGTGTGAGACCTCCGCATTGTCAATTTGCACACCGCCCTCGTTGGGCTCATAGATGCCTGCCAACAGGCGTAGTAACGAGGTTTTGCCAGAGCCAATTTTGCCTAATATAGCGATCTTCTCACCGGCTTTGATTTTCAAATTGATCTGTTTAAGTACTGGTTGCTTCTGGTTGGCATAGGTGAAGCTGACATTACTAAAGTCAATATCGCCTGCCAAGACATCCCGACGGATATGGGCAGATCGAGTCACTTCCGCAATCGGTTCTTGCATCAGCTCATTTAAGTTTCGGTAGGCATTAATGGACTGATTGAAGCGGCCCAGCAAACTGGAAAGCTGACCCAGGGGCGATAAAGTGCGTCCAGATAGAATCACACAAGCAATTAATGAACCCATGCTCAGGTCACCCTGAGTGATTAAAACCACCCCGTAGACAACAATACCTACCTGAGATGCTTGTTGACCGAATTGGGAAAAATTGGTGGTTAACTGCGTCCAAAAGCGGGACTTTGCGGTTACTTTGCCTTGCCGATTAACACTGTCCATCCAACGCTGGCGCAAAATACCCAACCCGGAAAGGGTCTTGATGGTCTCCAAACTTGACAAGACCTCTACCAGTACCGCTTGCTTTGACTGACCATCCTGCATGGCATTAAAGGTAAGTCGCTTGATGATCGGCTGCACCAGCAAACCCAGCAATAGCACCGCCAAAACGATAATGCCAGGAATCGCCGCAATGGGGCCGCCAATGGTGTATAGAACAAAGATAAAGAGAAAGGTGAAAGGCAAATCAGCAAACACCACAAAAGAGGCAGATGCGAGAAAGTCTTTGAGGCTGTCAAAATCCTTGACCGTGCTGGCCATGGCCCCGGCTGGCTTTTCCCCTGCCACATTATCATTATGGGACAGGCGATCAAACAGGTTATCCGCCACACAGGTATCAATATGGGCCCCGGCTTGGTCGGTAAATAAACCCCGCAACACCTTCATGATGAAATCAAAGCCCATGACGATACAAACGCCTACGGTCAGTGCCAGCAATGACTCCATGGCCTCATTGGGAATTACCCGATCGTAAACAGTCATAATATAAAAAGCACTGACCAACGCGAACATATTGATAAATACGGAGGCTAAGATAACTTGCCCGTACAGTCTTTTACACTGTAATACCGGCCCGAAAAACCAATGTTCTGAGGCCGATTTTTTGTGACCGCTACTCATAAATAGTCCTCAACATCAATTGCCAACTTTTCCAGCAACTGTTCTGTGATTAATAGCTTCTCTAAATTATTGCGTTGGGCATCGGCCTGCAAGCCGGCCTTTTCTACCTGTGTGGTGGCAATTTCATTCACCAAGGACCCGACACCGTTGACGTCGCTACTGGTATTGCCCAAAGCCTGTTTAAGACTGTGCAATTGCTTGGCAAGGTTATCCAGCTTCTCATTAGCCGCTAGCGTTCGAGTTTCAACATCAACTTGTTGCCGCTGCGTCAGGCTCAGCTGGTTTTGCTTTTGACGCTGCAATTGATGGCTGGCCTCAACCTC
>JAAERS010000043.1 GCA_024230095.1 Gammaproteobacteria bacterium
AGCCGGCATCTGTATATCGGGTAAAGGTAGCTGCGACTCCCAAGCGGCATAATCAAATGCCTGGGTTGCTGGCTTAGCCCGTTCCGTGCCTTCCACCGTGACAAAACTTGGGCAGAAGCCCTGCAAACAGGAGAAATCCTTGTTACAGGAAGACAGATTAACCTTACGTTTACGCCCCAGCTCCGTGGCACGAGGTTCCACACTTAAACAGTTGCTTTGCACCGAGCAATCACCACAGGCTTCACACACGTGGTGATTGATAACAGGAAAGCGTTGTGGGTCAACTAAAGTTCCAGCCTTGCGACGCCTGCGCTTTTCTGTAGCACAGGTTTGTTCATAAATGATCACTGTCACACCCGTGGTATCACGCATACGTTCTTGCACCTGTTGCATCTCATCGCGGTGATGGATAGTCACTTGTGATGGCAAGTCCTGTGGTACAAATTTTTCTGGCTGATCGGATACCAGAGCCAGAGCGGCTATGCCCTCGGCTACACTAGCCTGCGCAATAGCATGCACACTGATTGGCCCATCGACAGTTTGCCCTCCTGTCATGGCCACGGCATCGTTGTATAATACCTTGTAGGTGATATTGGCACCGGCGGCCACCGCTTGACGGATAGCCAAGCTACCTGAGTGATACCAAGTACCTTCTCCCATATTCTGAAAACGGTGTTGTTTGCCGTTATAACGCGATAACGCTGACCAGCTCACACCTTCTCCACCCATCTGAGTACAGCCATAGGAATCACGGTCCATCCAGCCAGCCATAACATGACAACCTATACCTAAAGAAGCTTCGGAACCGGCGGGCAGTTTGGTGGAGGTATTATGGGGACAACCCGAACAATAATATGGTATGCGCTTGGCTCCAGCCACTTCTAGCCTGATTGATTTAAAGGCTTGTAATTGCGCCGCCTTAGCTGGCAAGTTCAACTGTGGGAAAAAACGATGTAACCGCTGGGCCACCACTGGCACCAGCAGAAGCGGGTCCATTTCGCCCACCCAAGGCAATAGCGGCGCGCCATTTTCATCATGTTTACCAACCATTAGTTTGGGCTTTTGTCCTGGCCAATCATAAAAATACTCTTTTAATTGACTCTCGATAACACCCCGTTTTTCTTCAATCACTAATACTTCTTCTTTGCCGGCAACATAATCCAAAGCACTCGTGCGTGCCAGAGGCCAAACCATTCCCACTTTGTAGATATCAATGCCCAATGTTTGGCAAGTAGACTCATCAACCCCTAGTAACCGCAGGGCTTCCAACAAATCTAAATGGGCTTTGCCGGTAGAAACAAAGCCAAACTTGGCCTGGGGTAAATTATGCTGGCACTGATCAATGGGATTGGCTTCCATAAAGGCCTGCACAGCCTCTAATTTATGGTACATGCGCTGTTCAATTTCAGGCCCGGGCAAGTCAACCTTGCGCACATATAAATCACTAGGTGCTTGGTAGTCGGGTTGTTGAAACTGGCGATCTGGCTGAATAGTTACCGTGGCGGCTGATTCCAAGGTTTCAGAAATAGCTTTGAAAGCCACCCAATTGCCACTAAACCGCGACAAAGCAAAACCATACTCAGCAAACTGCAAATATTCCGCCACATTAGCCGGATTCAAGATGGGCATCTGCCAAGCAATGAACACCGGATCAGATTGATGGGGCATGGATGAAGAAACACAGCCATGGTCATCACCCGCGACCACCAACACACCACCTTTTGCATGGCTACCATAATGGTTGCCATGTTTTAAGGCATCGCCCGCCCGGTCCACGCCTGGACCTTTGCCATACCAGATAGAAAATAAACCTTCGTAGTCACAACCATCAAACAAAGGAGCCTGTTGTGCACCCAATATGGCCGTAGCCCCAAGCTCCTCATTGATGGCTGGGAGAAAGTCAATATGGTGCTGTTGCAAAAGGCGCTCAGCGCTGTGCATTTCCTTGTCCACAGCACCCAAAGGTGAACCCCGATAACCAGAGACGAATCCACCCGTTCGCAAGCCTGCAGCTTGATCCCTGCGGGCCTGATCCAACATGATTCTAACAAGGGCTTGCGTGCCGGTTAGAAATACCTGATGGGGCTTATCGCTGTAACGATCCTGCAACTGGTATTCGGTTATTTTAGCCATCAATTTACACCCTAGCGATATTTTTATTCATTGTATGGATATTATTCGAATCATGTGTTCAAAATCAGTTGCACCAAGCATTCAATTTGGATAAACTTTCCAGCTTCAAACATGGCCTGGAATATTTATCCAAATGGACCTGACTCAACGTGACATTTTACTCCTACAATTGCTACAAAAAGACTGCCGAGTAGCTAATGCCGACCTTGCCGATCAGGTGGGAATGTCGGCTTCTGCTTGTTGGCGACGTATCAAAGCTTTTGAAGATGCCGGAGTGATTACACGCTATGGTGTGGTATTGAACGAGGCTAACCTAGGCCTTCAATTTCGCGCTATTGTCAATATAAGCTTGTCCCGCCATGACCCCGAAGGAGGCAGCAAATTCGTGGCCGCCATGCACAGCCGGCAGGAGGTCGTTGAGTGCTATGCCACAACGGGGCGCGAGGACTACAGCATGCAGATAATCTGCAAAGACATCAGCGCTTATAATGAATTTTTGGAAAGTTTTTTGTTTAAATTAGGCGTGGTGAAAAGCGTGCACACCAACGTCATACTGCGTGACATCAAACGCCACGGCCTACTATAGAGACACATTTATGACTAGCAACAACCCCAACCCCGATCTGCTCGCCTTGCACAAGGTAATTAATAACGGTGATACTGACGTCTGCCTTCAGGTCAATCCATTGGCCAAGCACCTGAACATACACCTAGTTAGCGCCAGCAAGGGCAAGGTTTGTATGACGGCTGATATCAACGATACCTATATGCAAGGTAATGGTGTCATCCAAGGTGGCGCCTTGGCCATACTCTTGGATTTTGGCCTTGCCTTTGCAGGCCTATCCGTCGTCAGCTTGCAACAGAATGTGTCGACCACCAATATGAATATCAGCTTTATGCGCTCGGCTCTGCCAGGACAATATCAGATAGTTGCTGAAATAGAAAAGCTAGGGCGCACGATGATCTTTGCTCGTGCTCAGCTATTTGACAGTGACGAAAAATTGGTTGCTTCGGCTAGCTCATCACTGGTGATAGTGCAATCTTAACAGCTTCAATAAAGCACTTATCAAGCGCAAAACTAAGCCAAACCTTTGTTACTCACGATGGTACGGAAGGTAAGATTAACCCTTGGCTGTGTCACTCCGGCTACCTGTGGCAAACGATGCAGCCAGTTATCCTGTGTACTACCAGCCATTGTTAACAAGCTACCATGAGCTAATATTAACTCAACTTTATCTTGGCGACGCTTATGTTTGAATACAAAACGCCGCTCTGCCCCAAGCGTCAATGATGCAATGGTACCATGGTGCAACAAGTCCATTTCGCCATCACTATGATAGGCCATGCCATCTTGGCCATCATGATACAGGTTCACCAAACAGGAATTGTAAGTAACATCAGTGCACGCCTCGACCATTTGCTTTAATTGCAACAAGGCGTCGGTCCATGGCCAGGCGGTCTTGGTAATGCCAGAATAAGTATAGGAGAAGGGTTGGCTGCCATACCAAGCAATACGGCGGCGAGTAGTAATGACCTTACCCATAATTTTGGCTTGATCTGGCTGCCAATCAAGGCTATTCAGTAACAGATGCAGGTAATGGTCGGCCTCTTTGCTCGACATCACCAAGCCATGATAGTAAACCTCACCCTCATAAGGTAACAGGTTATTCGTGGGGTCATGTAAATGCTCAAATAGGTCCATAAGATCATCAATGGGGGGCAGGCTATAGGCCCGCCCCTGCATCTTTTATTAGGACAAGATCGACCGAATGAACGGCCCTACTGCCTCAACACCGTCATCTTCCATCACGCGGATTGCTTCAGAGCCGATAATTGCCACATCGGCTTTGCCTCGAATAAATTCGTAGTCGGCTTTGGTTTTGACACCAAAACCCAATGCCAATGGTAGGTCAGTGGCTTCACGGCACTGGGCCAGATAACCGCCCAATTCATCACCAAACTGGGTGTTTTTGCCTGTCACTCCCTTGCGCGCCACCGTGTACATGAAGCCAGAGGTATGCTGATGCAATAACTGTTTGCGTTCCATAGAACTATTAGGGGTAAAAATATGCACCGGATCGAGACCATTTTTCTGCATAGCTTGTAAGTAATCACTACCTTCTTCGGGTGTCAAATCCGGGATGATAGCCCCTTTGATGTTGATATCTTTCATCTTACCCACAAACTCTTCAACACCGTATTTAAAGAGGATGTTGTAGTAAGTCATAAACAGAAATGGAATATCAAAGGCAGCCGTGATTTTCTCGGCCATAGCCAAACTTTTATCCATGGTGGCACCCGCTTTAAGGGCTTCAGCATTGGCCTTGAGAATAACTGGGCCATCAGCCATGGGCTCTGAAAAAGGAATCTGCAACTCCATCAGATCAACTCCCGCCTCCACCATACTTTCTACCAAACGCATGGAGTCATCATAGGAAGGATAGCCCAACACAATGTGGGTCATTAGTAGCAGGTCCTTGTGTTGCAAACGGTCCTTAATATACTGTTCCAACATGCTTACTCCTCCCCTTTTTGTTGTGTTTTTTGATTTTCACGGGCACGGTATTCATCGGCCTTGTGAATAATAAACTCACGCCATTTGGGGTCATCAATGGCATCGGCTACAGTGAAAATATCCTTGTCTGCACGACCAGACTGATTGATCAAAATAATTTCGTCCTGGCCCATGCTTGGCGCTTCTTTGAACGCCTGTGCAAAAGCGTGGGAGGATTCCAGAGCCGGAATAAGACCTTCTTTTTTCACAGCCAATTGCATGGCTTCCACAACCTCACGGTCTGACGCTGCCTCAAAACGCACGCGCTGTGTTTCATATAGGTCTGCCAATATAGGCGACACACCCACATAATCGAGCCCAGCTGAGACTGAATGGGTATCCATCATTTGACCATCGTTATTCTGCAAGAAGTAGGTCTTGTAACCTTGCGCCACACCGATAGTGGCATCATCATAGGCTAGGCGGGCAGCATGCTCACCGATACCTGTACCCCGGCCACCAGCTTCAACCCCAATAAGTTGCACCTGTGGATCATCCATAAAACCACTAAATAGTCCCATGGCATTAGAACCGCCACCCACACAAGCATACACACGATCCGGCAAGCGCCCCTTGCGCTCTAGCATTTGCTCTCTTGCTTCGGTACCAATAATGGATTGAAACCAAGACACCATTTCTGGAAATGGATAAGGACCACAGGCGGTACCCAGAGCATAGTGGGTGTCGTCCATATTAGTCACCCAATCACGGAAAGCTTCATTAATAGCATCCTTTAAAGTAGCACTACCATCCTCTACAGGCACCACAGTGGCCCCCATTTGCTCCATCCAAAACACATTGGGACGTTGACGTGCAACGTCCACAGCGCCCATATAAATAGTGCAATCAAAACCAAACTTAGCGGCCATAGTAGCCGTAGCCACACCATGCTGACCCGCACCTGTTTCAGCAATCACCCGCTTTTTGCCCATGCGCTTGGTCAATAGGCCTTGTCCCATCACATTATTCGCCTTGTGCGCACCTGTGTGGTTCAGGTCTTCTCGTTTAATATAGATCTGTGCGCCACCGAAATGTTTGGTGAGATTTTCAGCATAAGTGATCGGAGTAGCGCGACAGGAATAGGTCGACATCAAGTCCACATATTCCTGCCAGAAAAGAGGATCGGCCTTAGCTTCTAAATAGGCCGCCTCCAGTTGATCAAAAGTCGGCACTAATATTTCTGGAATAAAAGCACCACCAAACTGATTAAAATAACCGCGATTCTTCATCACATAATCCTAAGAATTTGTATTGATATTTTGGGAAAAATTGAATCGATCCGTACGACAAACAATGTCACAATAGATCGCTCCTTGTAGTAAGCCAAAGTGCAGTTGCCGCGCTACGTGCAACAGTGGCATTTTATTATTTACTTGCATCAAATCAGCCAGCGCGCGGCTGGGAAACATAACGTTAAAATGTTGATCGGCACTGGTGGCCGTATAAAAATACTGCTGTTTGACTTGTTCAGAAAGAGACTGCTCAGAACTAAATTTTTGATCAAAACCTACAAACACATCGGCATTGAGATAAAACGTTTCCAGCAATACCGGCGCACCCTCTATGTGGGTGATACGCTGCAACTGATAGGCCGTATCAAAGCCCATCTTAACGGCATCTGCCACCACCAATTCAGGCAACTGAAGCCACTCACTAGAGGCCGATACATTGCTTGCTTGCAATGCTTGCCCCGTACCGCTTAGAGACAACAAATCAATATGCTGGGCTTTTGGCATTACATAAGTACCTGACCCGCGGCGGCGCTCTAACACGCCCTCACGCACCAGCAAGTCGGTAGCTTGGCGCACGGTAGGACGACCAATGCCGTAAGCTTGCGCTAATTCGTGCTCAGAAGGAATTTTTTGGTGTTCTGGATACTCCCCTGCATCCATCGCCCTGCGCAGCAAATCGGCAAGCTGTTGATACAAGGGAATAGGAGAAGCATGATTGAGCATGATAAGCCTTTAGCAGTAAACTAAGGCTAGGATAAAGGTCAAATATCAAGTTGTCAAGACATCTTTACTTGTTAGAAACTCAACCACCTAATACGGATCATTCAGGCAGATGCTTATTGACCCAAGATACCGCCCCCGTCAAACTAACGGCGGTATAAACAACGTCATGCGGGCGCATGAAACATCCGCGACGCCGTGGAAGATCTTTTACTACACACCATCTATCGCCGCTTTTTTGAATCACACACGACCCCACCTGAAAACGATTCTTACGAATGAGAGTGACTTCCAGCATTAACCTTCACCTTGATCCACAACATTCATATCAGCCTTACCTTCCATGCGTCGCCATCCAAAAAAGCGACCGACAATAGGCAAAACCAAGGCTAAAATAGCGAAACTCATAATCAGCGCCGTCAGTGGGCGCTGCCACAAGAAGGCCAAACTGCCATCCGATATGATGAGGGCACGGCTCAAGTTATTTTCCAGCATGCCGCCCAAAATAAAGCCTAACAACATGGGCGCCATGGGAAAATTGAGTAATCGCAGAAACAGGGCGATGACGGTGATCAGCACCATTAGCTCAATATCAAAACTATTAAAACTCACCAGATAAACGCCAGTAATAGAAAAGAACAAAATTAGGGGTATCAATATGGGGCGAGGAATAATAAGCAAACGCGAAATATAAGGAATCAGAGGTAGGTTCAACACCAACAACACCACGTTACCGAAATACATGGAAATGATCACCGACCAAAACACTTCTGGATTATCAACAAAAAGGCGCGGCCCTGGCTGAATGCCATAAGCAATCAAGGCACCAAGCATGATTGCCGTGGTACCAGAACCCGGAATCCCCAAAGTCAACAGGGGCACAAAAGAACCGGTTGAGGCGGCATTATTGGCCGCTTCGGGAGCCGCCAATCCGCGCAAGGCACCTTTACCAAATTTTTCCTTAATGGCCCGGGGTGAGAGATTGCGCTCGATACCATAGGCCAAGAAGGCAGCAATCGTGGCTCCCGCGCCCGGTAAAACGCCAACCAAAAAGCCAAACAATGAAGACCGCGCGGCCGTTGGCGCCACATGCTTTACTTCTTCTTTGGTTAATTTCATACTGCCAAGAGCCGACATGTCCATCGGGGCTTCCTCAAGCTTGTGCTCACTCTTGAGCACCGACATGACCACCTCGGCTAAAGCAAATGTGGCCATGGCCAATAACAAGAAGCTAATTCCATCAATCAGGTCAAGATTACCAAAGGTAAAACGTGGAATGCCGGAAATCGCATCCGTGCCCACCGTGGCCACCATCAAACCAAAAATGGTCATGGCCAGGGCTTTAAGCACCTGCCCCTTGCCAGAAAAAGCGGCTACAGCTGACAAGCCCAATACCATCAAGGCAAAGTAGTCACTGGACTGGAAGCTCAGGGAAACCGTGGCCAAGGCGGGGGCCGCCACCAACAGAATAAGAGCACCAATAGTACCCCCGGTGAATGAGCAATAGGCGGCCAAAGCCAAGGCCTTACCGGCTTGTCCCTTTTGCGCCATTGGGTAACCATCAAAAGCCGTGACCACCGTGCTGGCACAACCTGGCGCATTAATAAGAATGGACGAGGTTGAGCCACCGAATACGGCACCATAATACACCCCAGCCATAAGGATAATGCCTGAAGCAGGGTCCAAACCATAAGTAATGGGTATCATTAGGGCGACGGCCGAGATTGGCCCCAAACCCGGCAACATACCGATAAAGGTACCCGAAAAACAACCTACTACTACCATCAAAATATTAAACGGCGCTATGGCTGTATCTAAGCCAGCAAAAATCCCATCCCACATAGTTTACTCCCCTTAATCTGTCTATTTTTTTGTTGTCTACTGTTTTGTGTCTAAAGCCATTGCCAAACTTGGCCAGGGGCCAAATAAATATCCAACAATTTGGCCAACAAAAACCAAAAACCAACAGCAAAAGGCACGCTAGCCAACAACAAGGTACGGGGCCTACGTTCACCAAGCAACCAATAACCCACCAACAAAAACCCAATGGTAGAAAGGAGAAATCCCAACCATGACAAGGCTTGAGCAAAGATCCACACCAACAACATCAACTTGGCTACCAACTTGACATCTAGGCCTGCAAACGACAAGCGTTCAGTGGCCGATCGCGAGCCCGTAGCCAACATCAAAATCGCCACAATAGATCCCACCCAAGCCAAAGCTCTTGGGATGGTCTGGGCATTAAATGGCTCAAACTGATCGCCAGGGAACATGCGTATTTCGTAAGCGTAATAGCCATATACCACCGATAACGCCAAAAACAACAAGCCACCTATATGGTCTTTTGTTAAGGTCATGATTTTTCCCTCCATAACAAGCCATTGTGCAAAATCGCCCACTTAGTGTTACTTTGCACAAACGCCTGAAAATATCTATCTCTAATAAAAAGAAAGAGCCCTATTATATAGGGCTCTTTACACTAACAAAGGTGTTTATAGGAAACCTAGCTCACGCATTAAGTCACCAATCACTCCCTCTTGTTGCTCCAAGAACGCGACAAACTCTGGGCCAGGGCGGAAGATTTCGGTCCAGCCATTACGGTCACGCACTTGACTCCAGGCATCCGTAGCGTACATATCCGCCAACAACTCCTGATAAGCTTTGGCTTCGGCGTCACTCAAGCTAGGAGCGCCAAAGAAACCACGCCAGTTAACAAAGCTGGCATCATAGCCAAGTTCTTGCAAGGTTGGCACATCGGGTGCGGCAGGTGAACGCTCATCAGCAGTAATGGCTAAAATGCGAACTTCACCAGCATTTTTCATGGCAATTGCTTCAGAGAATCCCGTCGACAGCACATGGGTTTCACCGGACAGCATGCCAGCCATAGCCTTGCCACCTGCATCATAGGACACATACTTCACTTTGGTAGCATCACCGCCACCGGCTTTAAATGCCATGGCCGCTACCAAGTGGTCCATACCACCTCGTGAAGACCCACCCGCCACCGCCACGGATCGTGGGTTAGCATTGTAGTCCGCTACCAAATCAGAAAAAGATTGGTATTTAGAGCTCGCTGGTACAGCAAAAGCGGCATAATCACCAATGGTGGCAGCAATAGGGGTTAGATCACGGAAGCTTTGCGGAAACACACCAGTCAGAGAACGAATCACGATAGGCGTAGAATTAACCATCAATGTGCCGTGGGCTTGATCTGCCGTTTCAATTAAGTGAGCAATGGCCTTACCGCCACCACCACCGGACATATTTTGGTAAGAAGCTGTGCCTAATAGGCCTGACTTAGTCAGTGCTTCACCTGTGCCACGAGCGGTACCATCCCAGCCACCACCCGCGCCACCAGGAATTAAAAAGTGAATATCATCAATAGCTTGGGCGGCCGTAGCACCAAAACTAGTTGCAACCACCAGGGCGGCCGCGAGCGCAGTCTGTTTGCTCATCAACTTCTTTAACATGGGTTTTCTCCTGTATTTTTGTTAGAAGGAAGCCAAAACAGAATACCCACCCATGGATACTAAATGAAGAATACAAACATAAAGGCTTTAACGTACTTATTGAGCTTTTAGTGCATATTGTGTACGGGACAAATGTATAAAGCTTGATAGAATAGCCATACATACATAACTAAAACAATAAATGAGCTCTAGCACCTACGGGCCAAGGCAAAGCATGAATACATCTATTCGCCAGTTAAAGCTAAAAACCAGAATGATCTTTGTTTTGGGTCTCATGGTGTTGGTGCAGACCGGTCTCATTGGCCTATACGCCCTGAGCACTCTTAACCAATCTCTAAATGAACAAATAGCCCAACAAGCTTTGCATGTTGCCAAAACCATCGGCGCCATGCCTCAAGTAATTGAGGCTATTGAAAGTGACCAAATCGAAGAACTGCCCCAACTAGCACAGATTATGGCGCAACGTAATGAGGCCTTATTTGTCGTCATCGGCAATCGTCAGGGAATACGCCTAGCACACCCTACTAAGGAAAAAATTGGCAAACCCATGTATGACGACGAGGGTGATTATAATGAACCTGCCCTCGTTCATGGCAAACCCTATACCCAAATAGCCGTTGGCAGCCTCGGCCCTTCCATGCGTGGCAAAGCGCCGATTTTTGATAGTACTGGCGAGCGCGTCATTGGCATTGTTTCCGTAGGCTTCACCATGGACGCCGTGCAGGACACCACGAGCATTTACTTAAATAACTTGTTAGCCGCTATCGTCATTAGCTTAATCGCATCGGTGGTCATCGCTCTTTGGTTCACCTACCATCTACAAAAAGCTATTTTTGGCCTTGAACCAGAACAAATAGGCCTCCTTTTTCAAGAGCGCAACGCCACCCTTGAAAGTATTCGCGAAGGCATTATTGCCATCAATAAAGCCGGGGAAATCACCACCATTAACCGAGCGGCCATTGATACGCTTGATTTAGATCCCGACACCACCTTGCAAGGCCAGTATATTCATGCCGTTCTGCCCGGCAGTCGTATGCTAGAGGTGCTACAAAGTGGCAAACCAGAATTTGATCAAGAGATCTGGTTACGCGAACGCAACCTCATTGCCAACCGCATACCTTTGCTACAAAACGGTGATATTACGGGAGCCGTATCCAGTTTTCGTTTAAAGAACGAATTGGATTTAGTGTCACAAAAGCTAACCGATATTCAAGCCTATGCCGACACCTTACGCAGCCAATCCCATGAATATGCCAACAAACTGCAAACCATTGCCGGGCTCATACAAATTGGTAATAACGACGCGGCTCTGAATCTTATTGGCCAAGAAAGCCGCAACCATCAGGACCTCATTAGCCTGTTAAGCCAGGCGGTTAGTGACGCGGTGATTTCGGGCTGTTTGTTGGGCAAATTCAACCGCGCCAGAGAGTTAGGAATAGAATTAATCATTGACCAAGAAAGCAGTATGCACGATGTGCCTGACAGTATCTCACGTGAACAACTGGTGAGCGTATTGGGCAACCTCATAGACAATGCTCTAGAAGCCACCATGCGCCAAGGCAACCAAAGAATTGATATACAAATGACCGACCTGGGCCAAGAGTTGATTTTTGAAATCGAAGATCAAGGTCCAGGCCTTAATAGTAGTCAGCGGGAAAAGATTTTCAACCTTGGCTACAGTAGCAAAAACGAACCGGGGCACGGACTGGGACTGCACCTGGTAACCCAATTGCTACCGCTACTGGCCGCTCGGCTTACGGTGGAGAATACCGGTAAGGGCTGTCGTTTCACCTTATATATTGATAAACAATCCAACAAGAGGGATCAGGCATGAGCATCCGCATAGTCATTGCCGAAGATGACCCACAAATTGCCGAAATCCAACAACGCTTTGTTAACCGTATTGAAGGCTTTGAGGTGATCGGTGTAGCCCATGGCATTGCCGAAACCCACGACTTGGTTGAGGTACTAAAACCCGACTTATTGCTGTTAGATGTCTATTTTCCTGATGGCACAGGCTTGGAGTTATTGCGCCAGATGCGCAGTAATAACGACAACACTGATGTTATACTCATCACCGCGGCTAAAGACGTGGACACTTTGCGCGATGCCATGCATGGTGGGGTTTTCTACTTCCTTATCAAACCATTAGTGTTTGAGCGCCTACGAGAAGCGTTGGTGAATTATCAAAGCCATCGCCAAGAGTTGAATCAAGTCGATCAACTACTGCAAACCGACATTGATAAGCTGTTCAACAGTCATAGCGCAATAGCAGGCACCGTGCCACAGCTCCACCTACCCAAAGGCGTTGATGCACTTACCCTTGATAAGGTTCGCCAGGCCTTCAGCAGTCACCCTAAACAGCACTTTAGCGCAGAAGAAATGGGGGACATTATTGGTGCTAGCCGCACTACGGCGCGCCGCTATCTGGAATACTTAACTAGCACCCAAGAAGTCAGTGCAGAAGTTAACTATGGCAGTATTGGGCGGCCCGAGCGACATTACCACTGGATAGCCTAGTGCCGCTGGGATTTAAAGTACTCTACTAACCCATTGGTGGAAGCATCATGGGCATTGGTACTATCGCCATTAATCTCTTCCAAGATGCCTTCAGCAAGGTGCTTGCCCAGCTCAACTCCCCACTGGTCAAAAGAACAAATATCCCAAATCACTCCCTGACTAAAGATCTTGTGTTCATATAGGGCAATCAATGCACCCAATGTCCGTGGGTCGACACGATCAAGCAACAGGGTATTACTAGGGCGATTACCTTCGTGTATTTTATGCGGTAAAAGCTTTGCTACATCTTGCTCACTCAAGCCCTCAGCCTGCAATTGCGTCTGCACTTGTTGTTCATCTATACCGTGCATCAAAGCTTCTGTTTGAGCAAAAAAGTTGGCCATGAGATTCTCATGGTGACCACGCACCGGTGTAGAACTTTCGACGGAGCCTATAAAGTCTGCTGGCACAATCACATTGCCCTGATGCAATAACTGATAGAAAGCATGCTGCCCATCAATGCCCAATTGCCCCCATACTACGGGTGCGGTTTGATAGCTAATAGGGTTGCCCGCTTTATCCACATGCTTGCCATTGCTCTCCATGTCGGCTTGCTGAATGTAAGCGGTAAAGCTCTTTAGAGGCTGATCATAAGGCAAAATCACCTGACTTTGAGCACCATACAATAAGCTATTCCAGATACCAACAAGGGCCAATATCACCGGAGCATTGTCGGCTAATGGCTGATCTCGAAAATGCCGATCCATATCGTGAGCGCCCATCAAGAGCTCTTCAAATTGATCAAAACCGAGATACAAAGCAATGGGCAAGCCGATGGCAGACCAGATTGAATAACGCCCCCCGACCCAATCCCACATGGTAAACATGTGGTCAGTATCAATGCCAAAATCTGACACCGCCTGCTGATTAGTGGACACGGCCACAAAGTGATTTTTTACCGCCCGTTCATCAAATGCAGAGGCCATAAGCCAGTTGCGCGCAGTCTGGGCATTGGTCATGGTTTCGCTAGTAGTAAAGGTTTTCGAAGCAATGACAAACAAAACCTGCTCCGGATTGAGTGGGCGTAATACATCCGCCACTTCAACACCATCTACATTAGAAATAAAATGCACTCGTACGTTGTTGCCGGCATATGCTGACAAGGCTTCAGACACCATCTTAGGACCAAGATTCGAACCACCAATACCAATATTCACTACGTCTGTAATACGTTTACCAGAATAGCCCAACCATTCATTGCTGCGTACTTTTTCTACAAAAGTACGCATCCGCATCAACTCAGCATTGATCTGATCCATGACATTCTGATCATCAACGAATACGGGAGAATTGCTTCGATTACGCAACGCCGTATGCAAAACGGCCCGGTCTTCAGTGGTGTTGATTTTGGCACCACGAAACATGCGCTCTATGGCACCATTGAGGTCCATATCCACAGCCAAACCAAAAAGCGCCTCCATGACATCTTCGGTTAGGCAATTCTTGGAGTAATCAATGAGAATATTTTGTGCAGCCAAAGAGTAGCGCTTAAAACGTTGCTGATCGTCGACAAACAGGTCCTTAAGGTGGGTCTGTTGGTGCTGTCTAGACAAGTCTTGCAAACGAGCCCAGTTAGGCGATTTCGTCAATTTAAGCATAATTTATCCTTATTCTTCTTGGGCCGCTAAAGCCAGAGCCGCGCCTTTTAAGCCCAGATCCGAGTCCAAACTTAACACGATGGGTATATCTTCTAAATAATTGCTAAGCCGTCCACGCCGACTAAAGCTATCAGTGAATTGGCTCGCTAATAACGACTCCTGAAGTTTAGGCAAAATACCACCCACCAAATAAATGCCACCCGTCGCCCCTATTTGCAAGGCGGCACTAGCAATGGATTTACCAAGAATAGAAAAAAACATATCCATGGTTTGGCCCGCCAAACCATCTCCTTGCATAGCAGCGTTGGCAATAGCGGCGGCCTCATCATGTAATGACGCTTGGCCTGTTATTTGTGCCAGAGCCTGATAAAGAACCGGAATTCCGCTACCTGATGCCACCCGTTCGACAGAAACATGTTCATAGCGCTGCAGCAAGTATTCAAGAACGGCTATTTCCTGGCTGTTACTAGGGGCGAAACTAACATGGCCACCTTCGCCAGTCACTGTCACCCAATGGCCTTTTTCGTTCACCAAACCGGCCACGCCCAAGCCGCTGCCAGGGCCAATTACCAAACGATTGCCATCGCGTTTTGCGGTACCTGACTTAATCACCAATTGCTGTGATGGTTGCAGTCCCGTCACCCCCCAAGCCTGCACGGCAAAATCATTCAACCAAAATACGTCACAGTTTAGCAACTGCTCCACATCGGCCTTATCCACCTGCCAGTCATTATTAGCTAAAGTAAAACGAGGCTTATGCGCCGGGCCGGCGATGGCAATGCAGGCCTTGGCCAGTTTTGGATTACCAATTTTGTGTAAATACGCTTGTGTTGCTTCGGTCATATTGGCATAAGCACTAGCTGGCAGAGTGAGTTGCTCCAGCAATTCGGTGGTGCTATCTGATACCAAAGCAAAACGGGCGTTGGTAGCCCCAACGTCAGCAATAAGATGTAACTTGGTCATGTTTTAGTAATTCCAATAATTAACCGGCGATGCTCGCCCCTAGTTCCGCATGACTGACATTATTACGCAAATTACCAAACAATTCTCGTCCCATGCCATATTGATTTTTCACTTCACTTAAAGGGGCCACCTCACGCTCGCTTAGCTCTTGTGCATCCACCAGCAGGCTGAGCTCACTGCTACGACAATCCAATTTCAACATATCACCGTCACGAATCTTGGCGATCACGCCTCCAGCGGCAGCTTCTGGATAAAGATGAATAGCCGCCGGCACCTTGCCAGAGGCGCCGGACATACGCCCATCTGTTACCAGGGCCACTTTATAACCCTTGTCTTGCAGGGACCCCAAATAGGGAGTCAGCTTATGCAGCTCTGGCATACCACAAGCTTGGGGCCCCTGATAACGCACCACTGCAATGAAATCCCTATTGAGTTCGCCGGCCGCAAAAGAGTTGGCCAACTGTTCTTGATCATCAAATACCATGGCCGGCGCTTCAATTAACCAGTGCTTTTCTTCTACTGCCGAGACTTTCACCACGCCGCGCCCAACATTGCCTTTCACACAGACTAGCCCACCCGTAGAAGTAAAGGGGTCAGCGGCACTGCGCAAGACCGCTAAATTACCCGATGTTGCCGGGGCTGATTGCCATTGCAACACGCCCTCCACTAACTTGGGCTCTTGACAGAAGTGACGTAAGCCTTTGCCCAATACTGTCATCACGTCTTCATGCAAATAGCCCTGATCAAGTAACGTAGATACCAAATAAGGCACACCACCGGCGGCATGAAATACATTAATATCATCAACCCCATTGGGATACACACGGGTAATGCCCGGCACGACCTCTGACAGAGCCGCGAAATCATCCCAGTTAATGATAATGCCAGCGGCCCTTGCAATCGCTACCAAGTGCATGGTGTGATTACTTGAACCACCCGTGGCCAAGAGTGTAACAATGGCATTGACGATGGTTTTTTCAGACACAATATCCGCCAAGGACATCTCATTGCCCTGTGATACGTTACGCACCGCCTGCTGAGATGCTTCGCTAGTCAGAGCATCACGCAGTGGTGTATCTGGCGGCACAAAAGAACTACCTGGTAAGTGTAAGCCCATGACTTCCATCAGTACCTGATTGCTATTAGCTGTGCCATAAAAGGTGCAGGTGCCAGGGCTATGATAAGAGTCTGACTCACATTTAAGCAGCTCATCTCGTCCCACTTTACCTTCTGCATACAATTGGCGAATACGCGCCTTTTCCTTGTTTGGCAATCCCGATGGCATGGGACCGGCGGGAATAAATACCGTTGGCAAATGGCCAAAGCTCAAAGCACCGATTAGTAGCCCAGGTACTATTTTGTCACACACGCCTAAATAGACAGCCGCATCAAACATATTGTGGGATAAACCGATGGCCGCTGACATGGCGATAACATCACGGCTAAATAAGCTTAATTCCATGCCTGGCTGACCTTGAGTGACACCATCACACATTGCGGGTACAGCACCAGCATACTGAGCAATACTACCCATTTGGGCCACCGCCTTTTTGATAATAGGCGGGTAAGTTGCATAGGGTTGATGGGCCGACAACATATCATTGTAGGCTGAAATAATTGCCACATCGGCCTGATCCATCATGGTGAGCAGGTCCTTATCTGGCTTTGAACAGGCCGCAAACCCATGTGCCAAATTACCACAGGATAACTGACTACGAGCCACCTTGCCGGTCGCCGCCAAGCGCATACGTTGCATATAAGCTGTGCGACTAGCACGGCTTCGTTCGATGATAGTTTGAGTAACTTGAGAAACAACCTTATTCATTGTGCAATCCAACTTCAAATTTGCGGCCATGTTACAATAATTTCGTAATTTTTAAAACATTTTTGTCATTTCCACCTTTATATTTGCAAAATAACTCAATATAGTTGTATTATTACGAATATTAAATAATTCTTATCACTACGCTACAGGAGCCTAAAATGACGATTCGAATTGCTATAAATGGTTTTGGTCGCATTGGTCGCAACGTGCTCCGCGCCCTATATGAAGGTGACCGTCGTGAACAACTGCAAGTTGTCGCCATCAACGACCTTGGTGACGCACGCACCAATGCCCACCTACTTAAATACGACACAGTGCACGGGCGGTTTAATGCCCAAGTTACTCACATAGACGACAACCTAGCCGTCAACTCTGATGTAATACAGTTGACCCAAATTCGTAATCCTAGCGACCTGCCTTGGGCGGACTTAGACATCGACGTGGTACTTGAATGCACAGGTTTGTTTACTAGCCGCGAAAAAGCCCAGGGCCACATTGACGCTGGCGCTAAAAAAGTGATCATCTCTGCCCCAGGTAACGACATGGACGCCACCGTAGTCTATGGTGTGAATCACCATGCCCTTACCGGTGCCGAAACTATTATATCCAACGCTTCTTGCACCACTAACTGCTTATCGCCTGTGGCCAAGGTGCTGCATCAAACCGTTGGTATTGAACAAGGGCAAATGACCACCATTCACGCCTATACGAATGACCAAAACCTTTCTGATGTGTATCACACAGATCTTTATCGAGCGCGCTCGGCAACCATGTCCATGATTCCCACCAAAACTGGTGCTGCTGCCGCCGTGGGTTTGGTATTACCTGAATTGGCTGGCAAACTGGACGGCATGGCCGTGCGTGTACCAACGATCAATGTCTCTGTAGTAGACCTGAACTTTATCGCTTGTCGCGAAACCAGTGCTGAAGAAATCAATCAAGCCATCCGAGATGCTATTGCCGCAGACACAACACTGGCTTCTGTACTTTGTTACGTAGATGAACCTTTGGTATCGGTTGACTTTAACCATAGCCAATACTCATCCTGCTTTGACAGCAACCACACCAAGGTCAACGGACGCTTAGTGAAGGTAATGGCATGGTACGACAACGAATGGGGCTTCTCAAACCGCATGCTGGATACGACCTTAGCGCTGATACAGGCAAATAAAGCAGCCCAAGCCGCATAACTTGCCACAAAAGTTGTTAAAATAGTGCTGTAATTAAAACCACAAGGATTATCATGCAGTTACGCCGTACCAAAATTGTCGCCACGCTTGGCCCAGCCACCAGCTCTATCGACGCCTTAAGAGACATTATCAAAGCCGGGGCAGACGTTGTACGCCTGAACTTTTCCCACGGCACAGCCGAAGATCACCAACAACGCGCTACCAATGTACTCAAAGCCGCTGAGATAGAAGGTCGCCATGTGGCATTACTGGCGGACCTACAGGGCCCTAAAATTCGGGTGGCGCAATTTACCAACAATAAGGTGCAACTGAAAGCCGGTCAGGAATTTCTCCTAGATCCCAACATGAATCGTGAAGCTGGCAACGAGCAGGCTGTAGGCTTGGACTTTCCGGAATTGGGCAAAGATCTCAATAATGGTGACATTCTGCTACTGGATGATGGTCGCATCGTATTGGAAGTGATGCGTATTGAAGCGAATAAGGTATATACCCAGGTACAAATAGGCGGCCCCCTGTCCAACAACAAGGGCATCAATCTGCAAGGCGGCGGGCTATCGGCTGCCGC
>JAAERS010000044.1 GCA_024230095.1 Gammaproteobacteria bacterium
GTTTGATTATGAGCCCGCCTT
Source organism: Gammaproteobacteria bacterium (assembly GCA_024230095.1). Taxonomy (GTDB): domain Bacteria; phylum Pseudomonadota; class Gammaproteobacteria; order Pseudomonadales; family Balneatricaceae; genus Njordibacter. Next base: position 22 of record JAAERS010000044.1, read on the forward strand.
TGTGTATTACTAAGGCGGAGATTGATGAATTAATAGGCTTACTGACGGAAGCTATGGACCGTGTGCAGACAGAAGTTTTATAGATGCCTAGGCTAAGGGTGGGTTTTGTCTTGTTAGAAGATAACCCAGACTTTGTGTAAAAGGCTATTAATAGTATTTCCTGCGGAAATAACGAATTCGCGGGCTCTTTGTAAGGCAGAGAGTTAGCGATAAATAATATAAAAATGGAAGTTAATTTAGGAGAGCATAATGAAAAAAATTACAAGCACCCTAGCTACTTTGGCTTGCGCAACCGGCCTAATGGCAGGCTCTGTGCAAGCTGAAGAAGTTCTGCATATCTACAACTGGTCAGATTACATTGCCGAAGACACCATTGCTAATTTTGAGGCCGAAACGGGCATCAAAGTAGTCTATGACATGTTTGACAGCAATGACGTACTGGAAGCTAAGTTGCTAACTGGCAACTCTGGCTATGACTTGGTTGTGCCCAGCTCCTCCTTTATGGGGCGTCAGATTATGGCGGGCGTATTCCAGAAGCTAGATAAATCTCAGCTGCCAAATCTGGCCAACATGGATGCCGAAATGATGGCGACCATCACTGGTATCGACCCTGGTAACGCTTATGGAGTGCCTTACATGTGGGGCACTACTGGCATTGGTTACAACATTGATATGGTTGAAAAGGCCCTTGGTGCTGATGCGCCCGTAGGTAGCTGGGATCTCGTTCTTAAGCCAGAAAACATGGCCAAGCTAGCGAGCTGTGGTGTGCATATGTTGGATTCTGCTGATGAAATATTGCCTATCGCAATGAACTACCTTGATTTAGATCCAAACAGCACCAACAAGGCTGACTGGGTTGCTGGTGCTGAAGTAGTGAAAGGTGTTCGTGATAGCGTCACCAAGTTCCACTCTTCTAATTATATCGATGCACTGGCTAATGGCGACATATGTGTGGCTGTAGGTTGGTCTGGTGATGTATTTATGGCCGCCGCGGCCGCCGATGAAGCTGAAAATGGCGTTGCCATTGACTATGTGATCCCAGCTGAGGGGGCACCTCTGTGGATCGACATGATGGGTATCCCTGCCGATGCCAAGAACGTGGGTAACGCCCACAAATTCCTAAACTACTTGATGCGCCCCGAAGTGGCGGCCGACATCACCAATTATGTGTGGTACGCCAATGCGAATGCAGCATCATCGGTACATATAGAACAGGAAATTCTGGATCACCCAGGTATCTATCCAACAGCCGAAGCCAAGACCAAGTTGTTTACATTCAACATCTTGCCTCCTAAGGTAACCCGTGCTGCGAATCGTGCATGGACGGATGTTCGTACTGGCAACTAAGCCTTTGTGAACCTAGGCTAGTCAGCATTCTGTATGGGTGCTGACTAGTTATTGCCTTATTAACTTGAGTCTTACTATCCATTCGGGATTTTGCTATGAGCGATGCTGCGTCTAGCCCTATGTTAGAAATACGTCATGTCACCAAGCGCTTTGGCGAGTTAAGTGCAGTTAAAGATGTGAATTTGACCATCAATAAGGGCGAGATCTTTGCTCTTCTAGGCGGCTCTGGATGTGGTAAAACCACGCTGCTACGCATGATGTCTGGCTTTGAAACACCCACTGAAGGCGCCGTGCTGATTGATGGTGAAGACGTATCTAACGTGCCGCCATATAAGCGTCAGGTAAACATGATGTTTCAATCCTACGCGTTGTTCCCACATATGACCGTAGAGCAAAATGTGGCCTTTGGGTTGAAGCAAGACAAGCTTTCTAAAGCCGAAATAAATAGCCAAGTGCAAGCCATGCTCGCCTTGGTGCACATGACCGACTACGCCAAGCGCAAACCGCAGCAACTGTCAGGTGGTCAGCGCCAGCGTGTTGCCCTAGCGCGTTCTTTGGCAAAAAAGCCCAAAGTATTGCTATTGGATGAGCCCATGGCGGCTTTGGATAAAAAACTGCGTAGCCAAATGCAGCTTGAACTAGTGGATATTGTTGAGTCTGTTGGTGTGACTTGTGTGATGGTCACGCATGATCAAGAAGAGGCCATGAGTATGGCCAACCGAGTAAGTATCATGCATGAGGGCCAAATCATGCAGATTGGCAGCCCGAGCGAAATTTATGAATTTCCAAATAGCCGCCATACTGCCGAATTTATTGGTTCGGTGAACATGTTTGATGCCAGTGTGAAGCATGTTGGCACCGAAGCAAGCCTGATGAGCTGCACAGATTTGGACTCTGTCATGGCCGTTGAGGGTGGGGTGAATGCATTGGAAGGTGCGCGGGTGGGGGTGGCGATTCGCCCAGAAAAAGTCATCATGTCGCGCAGCCAACCCCAACAAACCCAAAATTGGGCCAAGGGTAGTGTGGAAGACATTGCCTATTTGGGTGGCCACTCGGTTTACCATGTGCGCTTAGCTAGTGGTAAAATTGTTATGGCTACTACCACCAACGTAGATCGCCACGAGCAACGTCTAACTTGGCATGACGAGGTGTACCTGCACTGGTCGGCATCGAGCTCAGTGGTGCTTTACCAATGAGCAAATTAGGCGCCCGTAGCATCATTGCAGTACCCTATTTGTGGCTACTGCTATTTTTCCTTGTGCCTTTTATCATTGTCCTAAAAATTAGTTTTGCCGAGATGCAATACGCTATTCCACCCTATACAGATTTGGTGGCTTGGGTAGATGAAGGGCTGACCATTAATTTGAATCTAGGCAACTATGCCTATCTAATTAATGATGACCTATATGCCCGCGCTTATCTAAGCTCGGTGCGCATTGCCTTCTTGGCCACCGTGTGTGCTTTGTTGGTGGGCTACCCTATAGCCTATGCCATTGCGCGAGCTGATTCGGCCACTCGTAACGCCTTGTTGATGCTAGTGATGTTGCCTTCGTGGACCTCATTTTTGATTCGTATCTACGCTTGGGTAGGCATTCTCAAGAATAATGGTCTAATTAATAATAGTCTTATGTCTGTTGGAATTATCGATCAACCGATTGCCATGCTTAATACTGAGTTTGCCGTGTATTTAGGTATCGTCTACGCCTATTTACCGTTTATGGTTTTGCCCATTTATACCAACCTGGTGAAGTTAGATAACTCTCTGCTAGAGGCCTCGGCTGACTTAGGCTGTCCGCCATGGAAAACGTTCTTAACTATTACCTTGCCATTATCCAAAGCGGGCATAATCGCCGGCTCGATGCTGGTGTTTATTCCCTCGGTGGGTGAGTTTGTGATTCCAGAAATGCTTGGTGGCGCAGAAACCTTAATGATTGGTAAGGTGCTGTGGCAGGAATTCTTCAATAATCGAGACTGGCCCGTCGCCTCGGCGGTGGCCATTGTCATGTTGTTATTATTGCTGGTGCCCATTACCTTCTTTCATCGTTATCAATCGCGCGAACTGGAGGCCTAGGTATGCAAACTGGAAAACTATCAACCTGGTCTAAAACGTTTTTGAGCGTGGGCTTTTTCTTCCTCTATGCACCGATCTTGATTTTGGTGATATTCTCGTTTAATAAGTCTGAGTTGGTAACGGTTTGGGCGGGCTTTTCCTTTAAGTGGTATGGCGAACTATTTCGCGATCCACAAATGCTCGGTGCGGCTTGGATTAGTTTAAAAATCGCCTTGTTGGCGGCCTCCACGTCGGTAGTGTTGGGAACCATGGCTTCCATTGTTATGGTGCGTATGGGGACGTTTAAAGGCAAAACTGCTTTTTCCAGCATGATTACCGCGCCCTTGGTAATGCCAGAGGTGATCACCGGCTTGTCACTACTATTGTTGTTTGTGGCTATGGGGCAGTCCTTAGGCTGGCCAGGCGAGCGTGGCATATTGACCATTTGGATAGCCCACGTGACCTTCTGTACGGCTTTTGTGGCCGTGGTGGTGTCCTCGCGCCTGCAAGAACTAGATGAGTCTATCGAAGAAGCTGCGCAAGATTTGGGGGCGCCACCTTGGAAAGTATTTTTCTTGGTGACCTTGCCGATTATAGCGCCGGCCTTGATGTCTGGTTGGTTACTGGCCTTTACCCTATCTTTAGATGATTTGGTAATTGCTAGCTTTGTATCTGGGCCGGGATCTACCACCTTGCCGATGCAAGTGTTCTCCAGTGTGCGCATGGGTATCAGCCCACAGATCAACGCTCTGGCAACATTGGTAATTTTAGCCGCAACCATTGCTGTGTTTATTGCTTGGTGGATTGCCCAGCGGAGCCTCAAGCAGACCACACACATAAGCAAGTAGCTTCCCATTGAGCACTCTGTAGTGGCTTGCCAGATCGGTGTATGGACCTTGAAAGGGCTGTAGCTAGCGTTGCCAAATATCATCATCGCCTAAGCCCTTTTGGCGTTAATTTATGGCCGCAGATCGAAAAATTGAGCGCCTGTCTTTCTCCTAACGCCTCTCTATTACAATCCGATTACCCCTATTAGTACAAATAATGGACTATCTTTCGCGCCATATAGTTTGTTAACTTCTTAAGGCTCGATGTCATCGAGTGTAATAATTCAAATAATAATGAGGGTAAATATATGACTGTATATATAATTGCTGATATCAAGGTTACTAATGATGACTGGATTCCAGAGTATGCAACGTCAGTGCACGATCTGGTTCACAAGCACGGGGGCAAGTATCTTGCACGAAGTGGCAATGTCAGAACGCTGGAGGGGGACCCCCTAGACACCACCTTAATCGCATTGCTAGAGTTTCCAAATAGTGAGACGGCTGAAGCATTTATCACTGACCCGGAATACGCGCCTTTCGGTCAGGCTCGACAGGCAGGAAGCGACAGTCGTTTTCAACTCATCGACGATACCGATATTGCCGGCACAATTTCGTACCTGAAAAAAGGGTGACTGCAGAAACGAAGAAGCGGAACCTGCTGCACAGGATCGCTCCGACACCAACTTCCAATGGTTGAAATTGGCAATAAAGCTGGGTTCTTGTCCCCCTACTCCCTTAAGCTTTAGCCACTTAGGTCATAGTCAAAATCAGCTATATCTTTTTTTAAGCGCCGCTGTTCTTGCAGTTCTTCAAGCCGTCGTCGGACCGCCAGAGCGCGTTGCTCGGCGGCCTGTTTTTCATTAGTCTGGTTGGAGTGATCCAAATTTGCGACTATGTCATTTAACTGTTCGGATAAGTTTTCAATACTATTATCATCGGACATGGCGAACCTCCATAGCGTTCCCCTGATACCAGTTTCTGATAGTACGAATGACCAACAAATCAATTCGCTAATGCCAAATAGGCCCAAGGCCTAATAAATATTAAAAATAAATGAGGGTCAAAATCAATACCCTATGGTGTATTTTTTTGGCTTCTAGCGGTGGAAAACACGCAACACGGAGTTGCTTCATGGTTAGCCAGCTAGGCCCAATACGGGATGAGGCACATAACAACGTCGCAGGCTTTCTTCGGCTAACATCTCTAAGGCGGCGCGTAATACTGGGTGTTGAATGTTGAGTTTGCTCACTAGGCGCTGGATGATGTCAACGGAGAGGGTTTTACCGTGGCGGCGATATACCAGCAAAGCAATAATCATGTTGCTAACGTAATGAAACACCACGGGTTTGGAAACGCCGTACCCTTGGTGCTCATTTTGCACGGTTTCTTCTAGCATGCCGTAGATATAACGCCAAGATACGGAATCAACACATACTTCTTTGATGCGTAATGCTATGTCCGCTGTGCTTGGCGGTGATTGGGGGTGCATATGGGCAGCATGGCTAAATATGGTGTTATTGCATTGCTCGAATAAGTGGCTGATAGATTGCTGGCCACTGCGCTCTTGGTAGGAGGCAATGCGTTGCTTAAAGTCGTCTAGATTGGACATGAATATGCTCCCTCACATGTTTTTTGAGTCACTTAAGTTAAACAAATAACATTGGTGAAAAAATGGAACAACGATGAAAAATAATGGAAACAGTATGCAGATATAATGGAGGGTCACTGCTAGCTATGCGACAGGCCTCAAATCTGCACAGGCAGACGCATGCTGAAGACCACGCCTTGCTCATCAGGTAGGTTTTGCCAGCTTACCTTGCCGCCGTGATGTTCACAGATAGTGCGCACCACAAACAGGCCTAAACCAAAATGTCCTGCCCCCCCTTGTTTGGCCTCTGGGCGTTGGCTAGTCATTGAGTGAAACAGGTGTTGAGCCTGCTTGGCACAAATGCTTGGGCCTTGATTACTTATCGTCACCGTTGCCCATGTGCCTTGCTGGTGCAAGCCAACAATAATGGGTGTGTTGTTGATACGAAAGTCACGGGCATTGTCTAGCAGTTTGTCTAAGGCTTGCTCTAAGCGGTAATCAACGGCGCTTAGATAAATACCTTGGCTTGGCCCTTGGTATTGTACTAAGGGGTCAACTTGGGTTTGATAGGCGCAATAGCAATCGATTAAGTGGGCAAGATCAATGCGCTCTTTGGGCTCTTGTTGCAGGGCTTGTTCCAAACTGGCAGCGCTGGCCAGTTTGTTGAGAATACCTTCGATTTTATAGAGGCCGCGCTGGGCCGCGTTGAGGTACTCTCGGGAAGGGGACTCAGCCAGTTCGGTGGAGAGGTTGCCCAAGGATGTTGAGATAGTATTGAGGGGGTTTTTTATCTCGTGGCTAAGAGTGCGCGGAATATTACTCAAAAAATGCTGATGACTTTGCAACCGGGTCATCACCTGTGCAATACCCCTAGCCAAGTCCCCCAGCTCATCTTGGCTATGGGTGGCGTACTTCAAACTGGCACTTTGTACACGCCCATACTCGTCAACCAAGGCATGGGTGTGTTTGCCCAAGGTACGAATGCGTTGGGCTAGACGCCAAAATAGCAAAAATAGACTCAACAATATGAAGCTAATACTGACTAAACTGATCACGACTACCTTTTCAATAGCTTGGCGTTGCAACTGCAACAACTGGTCGATGCCCTGTTCTACCAACACGACCCCCAATATCTCTTGCTGATCATTGATTATGGGCATGGCAGTAGCTTGAATGCCTTGGCTATTTGGCTGCGCCCAACGGTCCTGAATTGTGATGCCGGCAAGGGCCAAGTTGAGCAGCCGAGGGCGGCTAAGGTTGGCTTCACCTTGCACGGGGTTGGTGCTACTCATAATTTGCTTGAGCAAGCTGGTAGCCACTTGTTGCCAGAGATCACTAAACTGCCAATTCCAAGTGTCGAAGCCCTGGCTTGGTACGTGGCCCGTATGGGCCAGACGGTTTAGCTGTTGATCATAAAGGGTAACAGACAAGGGGCCTTCTTGCTGACCTGCCAGCAGTGCCATGGCCTGGTTGGATAGGGTGTTTAAGGCCGTATAACCAGCTGTTTCCGGGCCTTGGGTGGACAATACCTTGGGGGTGCCGCCAGCTTCGTCTGTATCAACAATAGCCAAACGCAATAACTGTCGCTCTCCCATCAGGGCCAGGGGCATTTGCCACTCCAGCATATACCCTTCGCCATTGAGTTGCATATTGGCTTGCAGGTCAAATTGGTTTAGTTGGTGCGGGCTTATATCGCTGCCTTGGCTATTGGTTTGGTGAATTTGTACGGAGCCATTTGGCTTACCAAATAGCAGGAGGTGGTGTTCTTGTTGCTGTCTATCAATATAGGACAGGCGTAGATGATCGCTTTGCAGCCGGCTACTTGAAAAGGTGTCCGGGCTCAACCAGTGCTGATCATAAACTTGAATCTTGCCAATCAACTGTTGGTCAATTTTGCCCAAGGTTACAGTGTAATGTACTTGATCATTGGGGCTTCTAAACTCACTGGCCTGCGCCATCTCATCTTGCCAGTCATTGGCGCTGCCATCGATAGTTTTGGTGTGATTGATACGTTGTACAAATAACATGGGCTGCTGTTTGCTTAACTCAGGTAGCTGTAGCAGTAACTCTGGCCGTTGCACAAAGAGATTGGCGAGCGAACGCGCCACCTGCTTTTGTGCCAATGACTGACTTTGCTGCAGCAGGTCACTAGTGGCCTCAATAAAACGATAGCCAAGATACGGCAGGCTCAATAAAACCAAGCCAATGGCCAGCAGTTGATAGCGTAGCTTAAAAAGCCCCAATTTAGTTACGCCAGCGATAGCCTTGCCCATATTCAGAAATGATGTTGTTAAAGTCCCCATCAAGTGCTTTAAACTTACGTTTAATATTGCTTATGTGGGTGCTGATGGTATTGTTCTCGACACAACCGCCAAAGGTAGCTTGGCCTAGTTGCTGATAGGTAAGTACTTGGCCTGGTCGCCTTGCTAGGTACTCCAGCATGGTGAATTCGGTCATGGTGAATTCACTGAGAGGTTGCTGTTGCCAAAATAGATGGCGGCGATCCAGATCAATCAACAGTTGGCCACAGGTGATTTGGTTGGACTCCTGACTGGAGTTGCTATTGCGGGTCAAACGCAACAATGATTCAATTTTGGCAATAAAGTAGTCAATGGTAATGGGCTTGGGTTGGTAGTCCCAAGCCCCCATACGCAAGCCAGAAACCTGATCAATCTCTCCCACACGCTCAGTGAGAAACAGTACGGGTAAATCCGGATACTGACGGTTTAATTGGCTGTACAAGTTGAAACCACCATCGTATTCCTGGCCTAGAATAATATCTAGGATTAATAAGTCTGGGCGTTGTTGGGTTAAGGCTTGCAGAGCACTGTGTTTGTCGGCAAAGGCGAGCACCTGCACAGGCATGCACTCTAGGGCGCGCACATAATTTTGGCGTTGGTCCTTGTCATCCTCGACGATGGCAATACAGGGCTGATGATTCATAGTGACTCCTTGGTAGGCTAAAGGTAGCACAGCTGAATCGGAGGAAAAATAGGCATACACACTTTAGCTATGTATCTCCATCATATTTCCATCAATGATAGAATAACGGCACACTTTTATATATTTTTTGCTGATTATGCTGCTTTCTCTATTGTCTGAAATGCTGACTATTACCGCACCCATTTTTGTGGTGGTAGTGTGTGGTTATGGGTTGCGCCGTTTTGGAATATTGGATGATCACTTTATTAGTGTGGGTTCACGCTTAGTGTTCAATTTTACCCTGCCCATATTGTTGTTTGTTAGTATTGCTACCAAGCCGATCACTTACGGTCCAACCTTTAAATCAGCCCTGGTGGGAGTGGCGGTTACCCTGTTGATGTGGGCTCTGTTGGAGGCCCTGGCGCGGGTGTATGTGCAACCACGACAAGACCGAGCCGTGGTAGTAATGACAGGTTTTCGCTCCAATTTGGGTATTGTTGGCTTGGCTTATTGCTTTAATGCTTATGGTGAAGCTGGAGTGGCGAGTGTGGCCATGTATTTGGCGCTTGTGACCACACTTTTCAATATCTTGTCGGTACTCACATTAAGCCGCAAATACGCTGATGCCACGAGTATAAACAATATTCTTAAGAGCATTGTGCGAAACCCACTGATTGTGGCCATCTTTGTCGCTATAGTTTGGTCTATATTGAGCTTGCCGGTGCCGTCGGTGGTGCTAGCCACCGGCAACTATTTTGCCACCATGACCCTACCTTTAGCTTTATTGTGTGCTGGTGGTAGCTTGAGTCTGCGGGCTTTCAAACAGAACATGAACAAAATTTGGTTAGCCACCAGTGGCAAACTAATATTGACGCCTTTGCTCACCGCGATTGTGGGCTATCTTGTGGGGTTAAGAGGCATGCAGTTAGAGCTAATTGTATTGATGTCTTGTGCCCCGTCGGCGGCGGCGGGCTATGCCATGGTTCGCGCCATGGGCGGCAATGACAAACTGGCCGCCAGTATTATTGCCACCACCACTTTATTGTCCTTTGCTTCCACGGCGGTCATCGCTAGTATGCTGCGTGCCTTGCTTGTTGCTTAGCTTATTTTGGGGCTTGATTTCAGCCGTTTAACTAGGCATTATCCCAGCCTGCAAGGTTGTCTGTGTGGGCCCCATAGAGTCATTGTTAGGGCTTAGCGCTAGGGTGCTGGCTAAGTATCAAGCCAAGCCTACAATTATTTTGGCAATCCTTAGATAAGTATTTGTAGTCCCAGTTTTAAGTAGGGGAAAATTCATGCAGTCCAAATATCAGGCTCAAACACGGCACAACCTAAAAGACAGTGACCGAGACGGGCTCTATCGCACCTTATTTAATCGTCGTGATGTGCGTAGTGAGTTCCTGCCTAAGACCGTTCCTGATGATGTCTTGGCGCGCGTGCTGTATGCAGCCCATCATGCGCCATCAGTTGGTTTTATGCAGCCTTGGAATTTTACGGTTATTAAAACAGATGCTGTAAAACAACGAGTACATAGCCTCTTTAAGCAAGCCAATGATGAGGCTGCTCAGCAGTTTGTCGATGAGCGCCAAGATGCTTATCGGCAGTTGAAATTGGCGGGTATTATGGATGCACCGATTAATGTCTGCGTTACCTGCGACCGGGAGCGCAGTGGCAAGGTGGTGTTGGGGCGCACCCATATGCCAGAAATGGACCTATACAGCACCGTGTGCGCGGTACAAAACCTGTGGTTAGCAGCGCGGGCAGAAGGTTTGGGGGTAGGTTGGGTTAGTATTCTTGATCCACAAGCCCTAAAACGAGTGTTGGGCATTCCGTCACAGATCGTTACTATTGCCTATTTGTGTATTGGTTATGTCGACCATTTTCGTGATCAACCAGAATTGGCCAGCAAAGGCTGGCAGCCACGTTTGTCTCTTGATGAGCTAGTACATAGCGAGCAATGGGGCCAAGGCATGGATCAGAATTTAGCGGCAGGCATAGCCCAGCAAATAGATTTTCCTGCGCATTACACAGGCTAACTATGGCCGTGCTTGGCTTTCGCCTGTACTGTTTTAAGACCAAGTTGTTTGGCCTGTTTGAAGGTTGCACCAAGGAGGCACAAATGCGACTATTAAGCAGGCAAAAATATTGAGTACCAACTCGATTATTAATACAAATATTGGCATCAATTATGGGTATTTGGAATCGTTTATTCTTGCAGCACAAGCTGGTTGTTGTCGTTGTTGTGGTCGGGCTTATTCCCCTATTAGCATTGGCTTTGGTTAGTGTTAAGTTTACACAGGAGACACTAAAAGATAGCACTTTCGCGCGTTTGCATGCTGTGCAAACTGGCAAAGCCAAGCAGCTAGAAGGCTTGTTTGCTAATAACAAAAAAAACTTGCTAAGCTTAGCCGATCAGTTGGGCTTGCATTGGCAAAACCTGCAGAATACACCCCCACAAGACCTTTTATCCCGTTTTATTACTAACCATTACTACCGCGATGCGTTCCTAATTGATCCACAAGGCGCGGTGTCTTACAGTATCGCCCAACAAGCAGACTACCAAACTAATATTCTCACAGGTCCTTATCAGATATCGGGCTTGGCTCAGGTCGTTCGTGACGTACTGGATGGCCAAAGCTTTGCCGTGTCAGATATAGCTCCTTATGCCCCAAGCAATGGTACCCCTGTCGCCTTTTTTGCCGTGCCAGTGGTGGCTGCTGGTGACGTGGTGATGGTATTGGCCATGCAAATGTCATCTGCACCCGTGAACCGAGTGATGGGCGATACAGTGGGTGAGGCTGGTGAAACCTACTTAATAGGGCCAGATTTGCTCATGCGCTCAGACGCTTCTTCAGATACTGTTAATCATACGGTGGCCATGTCTTTTGCCAATCCAGACCTAGGTAAAGTCGATACCAAGGCAACGCAGCAAGCTTTGGCCGGCTTCAGTGGGCAGGATATTATTTTGAGTTATACGGGCAATAAAGTGTTGTCTGTTTATTCGCCCTTGCAGTTAAGCGACGATATTGCTTGGGCGGTGATTGCTGAAATAGATGAGAGCGAAGCCCTAGCAGAGGTTGACCGCTTACTTATGATCATAGGCGGGGTGTTAATAGCGGCGTTATTGTTGCTGGGCATAGTTGGCTATAGATCAGCAATGCCTATTGTCATGCCAATGTTGCGTTTGGCCAAGACCATTCGGGAGGTGGGTGACAGTGGTGACTTGTCTTTGCGTTCACCTGAATGCCGCAGCCGAGACATTATAGGTGATGCGACGCGTGCATTTAATGCCATGCTGGCGCGCCAAGAAAGTGCAGTAAAGGCCAATCTGACAGTTTTGAAGGCGGTGAATGAGGGCGATTTCAGGCACCGCCTAGACGAGCCTCAAATGGGTGATTTTGAAACTATGCGTTTGGCTCTAAATGGCTCTGTAGACAGTGTGGCCAACACTATGCAAGCTCTGGGTGACATTATGGACGGTTTGAGTCGTGGCGACTTTAGCGTGCGCATGGATGAGCGCGTGGAGGGCGATTTTAAACAACAGGTCGATACCGCCATGAAGCATACAGATCAGGCCATTAGCGCCATGATATCGGTCATGCAAAGTATGGCCGAAGGTGATTTTGATGCCCGTATCGAAGTACCTTTACAAGGTAGCTTGGAACAACTAAAGCGGCATATGAATAGTGCCATGAAGGACTTAGCTGGTGCCGTAAGCGAAGTGAACCAGGTGGCGTCGGCCATGAACGATGGCGACCTCACGCAAACGATGGCGGGCAAGTATCCTGGCCAACTTGGCAATATTGCCCGGGCCCTTAATGATACCAACCTCGGTTTGGCTCAGATGGTGGGTCAAGTGCGCAGTATGGGTGGTGCTGTCAGCCGTGGAGCGCAAGAAATTCACCGAGGAGGCAAGGATTTAACGGGGCGTACCACGGACCAGGCCGCGTCTTTAGAGCAAACAGCAGCCAGTATGGAGCAGATGGCAGCAACGGTGCGCCTAAACTCCCAAAATGCCGGCCGTGCTGATGAGATGATGCAACGCTCTTTGGTCGAAACCCATGCCAGCACACAAGTGGTTGCTGAAGCTATTAGAGCGATGCAAGAAATTGCCGTGGCTAGCAAAAAAATTGCCGACATCATTGGCATTATTGATGGCATTGCCTTTCAAACGAACTTGCTGGCCCTCAATGCGTCCGTTGAAGCCGCTAGAGCTGGGGAGCATGGCCGAGGATTTGCTGTGGTGGCGGGCGAGGTTCGGTCATTGGCTCAACGCTCTGCTGAGGCGGCCAAGGACATTAGTGCTCTGATTAGTGATAGTGCGAAGCGAGTAGATCAAGGTGACCAGTTGGTGAAGAAGACCGGCGAGGCCCTGCATGGTATCAGCCAATCGATTGACGAGGTGGCGGTGTCTGTTGCGGCCATTGCCTCTGCTAGTATAGAGCAGGCTCAAGGCATTGAGCAGGTAAATGGCGCTGTAGGACAGTTAGACAGCATCAACCAGCGCAACAGTGCTTTGGTCGAGGACTCGGCGAAAGCGGCCGAGTCATTATTGCAAAAGGCTTCTGAGCTAAACGATACTATGGCCTTTTTCAACCTAGGGCAGGAAGCCAAACCAACGCCTGTTCAGCCCAAGCCAATGGCAGAACACAAAGATATTAAGAACCTGCTAAATGAGCTGCAATAAACCAATTTTTTTTGCAGCCGGCATATTGCCAAGGTAAGTTGAGTGAACAGTCAGCCAAAAAAAAACCGGTGCATAGCACCGGTAAACAGCATGAAGAAATACAAGGGGTTGGCTAGCAACCCCATGTCAAAACCTACTTGGTAATGATTTCCGGGCCCATGAAATAGGTGGGTAGGAAGGTCGACAAAGCCGGTATATAAGTGACCAAAATTAGGAACACAAATAGGATAGATAACCATGGCATGGCAGCTTTCACGACGCGCATGACGGACATGCCAACCACCCCTGAGGTAACAAACAAGTTGAGACCAACGGGGGGAGTGATCATCCCAATTTCCATATTCACCACCATGATTATGCCTAAGTGAATAGGGTCGATGCCCAACTCAATCGCAATGGGAAATACCAGTGGTGCCACGATGACGATGAGACCGGAAGGCTCCATAAACTGACCGCCAATCAACAAGATGACATTGACGATAACCAGGAACATAACTGGACCAAGACCAGCAGCTAGCATGGCGTTAGCGATGCTTTGCGGGATCTGTTCATCAGTCAAAACATGCTTAAGAATCAAGGCATTAGCAATAATGAACAACAGGGTTACGGACAAGCGGCCGGCATCAAAAAGCGTTTCGCGAGTGTCTTTGTGGAACCAAGCTGTAAACAGTGCTGAGGGCTTTTGAGCAAGGTGCAAGTGAGGTTGACCGTCAGCCGTCTTTAGGGGGCCCATATCTCGGTAGATAAACATGGATACGATGAAGGCGTATACCGACGCCACAGCCGCAGCTTCTGTGGGTGTAAAGTAACCGCCGTAGATACCACCTAAGATGATGACAATAAGAAACAGGCCCCAACTGGCAGCCTTGGCGGAGGCAAAAATCTCCGTCCAGCCGGCCCACTCGCCTTTGGGCATGTTTTTGTAGCGCGCATAAAAGTAGATGCCTAACATGAGCATGGTACCGGCCATTAATCCGGGAATAACACCCGCTAGGAACATGCGGCCCACAGACACATCCGTAGCGGCTGCGTATACCACCATCACGATGGAAGGTGGGATAAGGATACCCAAGGTGCCGGCGTTACAGATTACCCCAGCTGCAAAATCTTTGGTGTAACCCACCTTGCGCATGCCGGCAATCACGATGGAACCAATCGCTACCACCGTGGCTGGTGAAGATCCGGACAGGGCGGCGAATAGCATACAGGCAAAAACCCCGGCTATCGCCAAACCACCATGAAAATGGCCTACGCAGGCAATAGAAAAGCGAATAATTCGTTGCGCCACACCGCCCGTGGACATAAAGCTGGAGGCCAGTATGAAAAATGGAATAGCCAGCAGAGTATAGTGACCTTCAAAGGCTGAGAATAGGGTTTGTGCAATAGATGCCAGTGAGCTGTCAGAATACACCAACAGGAACAGGATCGAACTTAAACCCAAAGAAATAGCGATTGGCACGCCCAATAATAATAGGGAGATGACCAGAACAAATAAAATAATAGCTTCCACGACTAGTCTTCCTTATCGGCTTTGGTGGCGGCTTCTTCCACCATGTCTTCGGCTTCATGGCTGGCGATAATCATATCAGCACGACCTTTAACTACGTCCACGGCAACGCGGGCGTATCGCCACACGAGCATGACCATGCCTAGGGGCAGGGCAAAGTAAGGAATAAAGCGAGGAATTTTTTCGTATTTTTCGCCGTAGTTAAACCAGTCGGCCAAAAACTGCCCCCAATCGGGCATTTCAATATCGTTGACTTCATAATAGCCTTGCTCAAGGAAGCGGCTCCTGAAGCCTTCAGGGAACCAGCGTCCCTCAGTGGGTGCTAAGTTAGCAAACGGTGCCCAATAGTCATAGCTGCCTTTTAGCAGCAGCAAGGCATACACCAGTGACGCTGTTACGGCAAATAAAGCGGAAGCCTTGCGCATACTGGGGCTCATATAATGCAAAGCAACGTCAACGCCTAGCTGAGCTTTGATTTTCACCATATAAGGCGTCCCAACAATGACCAACCAGCCAAATAGAAATACAGTGATTTCTAACGACTGCAGACCAAAGTCAGACAGTGGTTCAGCAATAGGTGCAAACCAGTCGGCACGCCAGAAGTCCATTTCTTGTAATTTGCGAATGACCACGTTAATAAAGGTCACCATGGTCATCAGACCCAACATGAGAGCAATAAAATTGCGCTCCCAGTGGTCTGTACGAGAGAGATGTTTCGTTTCTTGCATTGTCTTCACCTTGTATCCCGAGCCATTGTGTCTAGTGTACAGTGATCAGGTAGAAAGGTTAAAAACCCCGAATAAGTGACCAGTAGCGACTTGTTCGGGGCTGTCTGAAGGGACCATAACAGCTGGTCCCTGAGCGCCTAAATGAGGCGTTTCACATCTTAGTGCTTAGCGTTGATCGCTTGTGCAGCATCGATGTTTTCTTGGCCAACATCATCCTTGAATTGATCCCATACAGGCATCATGGCCGCCTTCCAGGCGGCACGCTGGCTAGCATTTAGCTGGTGCACAGTTTTACCCGTAGCAATGATGGCATTCTTGTTCTCTTCGTTAACACCAAAGGCTTTGGCATTGCGAGAAACAGTGACTTCACGCAGGATGGTTTCTAGCTGGTTGCGCACATCAGATGGCAGACCGTCCCAGAATTCGGAAGAGGTCACTACCAAGTAGTCGATGATGCCGTGATTAGATTCGGTTACAGAGTCCTGTACTTCAAAGAACTTCTTACCGTAGATGTTGGAGTAGGTGTTTTCCTGGCCCTGAATAGTGCCTGACTGGAGACCTTGGTAAACTTCTGAGAATGCCATTTTTTGAGGTACCGCACCCACAGCCTTGAACTGAGCAACTAGTACATCGGATGCTTGTACGCGGAATTTCAGACCTTCAGCATCGCTAGGCTCTAACAGTGGTTTGGTAGCAGAAAGCTGCTTCAGACCGTTGTGCCAGAACTCTAGGCCCAACAAACCGCGACGCACCATAGATTGTTTCATGCCTTGGCCAGTAGCCGAAGACTGGAAGTCATCCACAGCGTCCATGTTCTTGAACATGAATGGTAGGTCAAATAGGCGGAACTGCTTGGTGTATTTTTCGAATTTAGAAAGTGATGGTGCCGCCATTTGTACGTCGCCTAATAGCATGGCTTCTAGTACCTTACCGTCTCCATATAGCGTGGAGTTAGGATACACTTCCATGCAGACCTTGCCGTCCATTTCACTATTTACGCGCTTGGCAAGCTCAGTAGCGGCAATACCCTTAGGGTGCTTGTCAGTGTTAGTAACGTGGGAAAATTTGATAACGATTTCGCCGTCTTGGCAAACATCGCTGGCCATTGCTGGAGTTGTGGCCAAGCCGGCAGCCATTGCTACGGCTAGTGTCGTTTTCATCAGCGTTTTCATGGTAAACCTCAATTGTGATTGTTATTTGGTTGATCTAGTTGTTATGCAACTGATTTCTATTAGAGCAACTGCCGTGCCAGTTCTGTAACCTATTGTATTTATTGTATTTAAACAATTAATTATTAACCGGTTGTGTGGTTGCTCGCACACCTTGTGAGGCATCTGTGCGAAAATCCGCACATTTTGGCAGTGTTTACTATTGGCTGATTAGCCATGGTTCACTCTTCGCGAAAATGATGACGGTCAATACCGTACTTGGTAAGTTTGTCGTACAGGGTTTTGCGAGGAATGCCCAAAGCTTCATAGGTTTGCTTGATAGAGCCTTGGGCTTGGCTTAAAGCCTGTTCAATCAAACGCTGCTCGTACTGTTCCATCATATTTGGCAAGCTCAACGGCTGGCTTGGTTCTTGCCAGCTGTCTAGGCTTTGTTGGTCGAGCAGCATATCTGTGAGCACATAACGATCGGCCATGTTGATGAGTTCGCGCACATTGCCGGGCCAGTCGTGTTGCATCAGAGTGTCAATGGTGTCCAAGGGTAGTGCAGGTAAAGGCAGGCTGTAGCGCTCGGCGGCTTTAGTCATAAAGAAACGGAAGAGATGCAAAATGTCCTCTCCACGTTGGCGCAACGGCGGCAAAAAAAGCTGCACCACATTGAGGCGATAATACAAATCTTCGCGAAAATCACCACGCTCGGCCATGGCTTTGAGATCGCTTTTTGTGGCGGCAATAACACGGATGTCTACGTCGATGGAGGCATTGCCTCCTAAACGCTCGATTTTGCGCTCCTGTAATACGCGCAGAATTTTTACCGCTAGAGATAAGGGAATGCTCTCTATTTCATCAAGAAAAATGGTACCTAGATGGGCAAATTCAAACTTGCCCTGACGCACTTTTTTGGCATCTGTGAAGGCGCCAGCTTCATGCCCAAATAGCTCGGCTTCCATCATGCTTTCAGGCAAAGCGCCGCAGTTGATGGCGACAAAGGGGCCATCCCGGCGCTGACTCTGCTCATGCAGATTGCGGGCGACCAGCTCTTTACCGGTGCCGGTTTCGCCATGAATGAGGGTGCTCACATCGGCTTGAGCCAATTTGCTGATCTTGGCCTTTAGCGCCTGCATGGGCAAAGATTGGCCAACAACCGCATTAGCCGTATCAGTTTGTAGTGATTTTTTAAGGGCCCGGTTTTCCATCACCAGGTAGCGTTTCTCCATGGCGCGATTGACCGTTTCCAGCATACCCTCGCGCTGGAAAGGTTTGGCAATAAAGTCATAGGCACCCAAGCGAATGGCTTCCACGGCTGTTTGTATATCACCGTGACCGGTAATCATAATGATAGGCAGCTCGGGGTCGGTTTGCTGCATAAGCTTCAAAAAGCTCATTCCGTCCATGCCGGGCATGCGTAAATCGCTAACCAATACGCCAGGGTAGTCAGCGCTAATGTCACGAAATGCGGCATCTGCTGAGGAGTAAGCGCTTACTACATAGTCGGCTAATTCCAATAACTCAGCTAAAGATTCACGGATATCAGCATTATCATCGATGATAGCAATATGTTTTTTATGGGTAGGGCTAAGCTCCACGGTCGGGCTCCTTGCATGGTAGGCGGAGACAAAATTGGGCGCCACCTTGTGGGCCATTATCGCCACTGAGTGTGCCACCCATGGCATCAATTATACTGTAAGAAATGGACAGGCCAAGGCCCAAACCAACCCCCGTGCCTTTGGTAGTAAAAAACGGGTCAAATAGCTGCTGTAGATGTTCGGGATTAATGCCCGTGCCGGTGTCGGTAACTTGCAGACAAATCTGCGGCATTTGATGGTGATTTTCAACCTTGCAATCAATGTGCAGCTGTTTGATTTTGCTAGTGAGCATGGCGTCTAAAGCATTGGTTAGCAAGTTGATGAGCACCTGCTCGAGGCGCACTAGGTCAGCCAATACCTGTACCCCTTGGTGGCAATTGATAAACAGCACAATCTGCTCTTGTTTACAGCGTAAAGCAACCAGTTGCACAGCGTTGTTAACGGCTTCATCTAGGGATACCCAACTGGTACTGTTGTCCGTTTTACGACCAAAGGTCTTCAGGTGCAAGGTAATGGCCGCCATTTTTTTAGCCAGTTTTTTGATATTACTAATGTTATTGGCTACCCGTTGGTAGTTGTCCCGTTGCAGCCATTGCTCCGCATTGTCAGCGGATGTTTGGATAGCGGTGAGAGGTTGATTAATTTCATGGGTAACGCTGGTAGCCATTTGCCCCAGGGTCGCTAGTTTGGCGGCGTGAATAAGCTCGGTTTGTGCCTGCTTGAGCTCGTCATTGCGATCCTGCAGGTCTTGGGTGCGTTTAGCAACGCGCAGCTCCAGTGTTTGCTTGGCCTGTTGCAGGCGGGCCTGATTGATTTCTCGGCGGATGAGAGTTTCTTGGAACTGCAGGCGGCGCTGCACGATAACGTAGGCTAAGGAGACAATAAGTATAAATACCAATAATGATAAAGCGGTGTTGCGTTGGATAATGTAGTCAAGATTGCGTAAGTTGCCGTGCCCGTATAGCTGCCAACCTAGCTCTGATAAGGGTAGGTTGACTTCCAGCACACGTTGGTAGCCGGGTTTTGGCAAACTAACTATGCGTGCAGCCCCTAATTCCTTGATTACCTGTGTCTGTAACTCAGGAAAGGATGTGCTGGGGTATTTGGTGGTGTTTTTAATGGCTTGTTTGTCCACCTGGCTCAGGCTTTGACGGCTGGTGAATAGCCAGCTCGGCACACTAGAAGCAATGACAATGCCATATTCATCGGTAATCATCATGGGTGTGCGTTTATTGAGCCAGCCCCGCTCTAAACGGGCCATATTCACCTTGACCACTACCACCCCAATGACGTCATCGGTATTAATGTCAAAGATAGGTTCGCTAAAATAATAACCGCGAATACCAGCATTAACACCTAGAGTGAAGAAACCACCGGAACTGCCATTGATAGCGGCCTGAAAAAAGGGTGTGTGATCGTAGTTAAGGGTCTGGTTATCCAGGGTGGTGGACGCCATGGTATTGCCCTGGATATCCAGCAAGAACACTTCATCGGCGGCCGTCACCCTGCGAATATGATTAAGGTGGTCATGAATGTTACGTTTTTGTAATACCGAGCCATTACTGGCAGCAAGGGCTAAGGTGGCGTCCATGATGAGCATCTTAGGTACAAAACGGTACTTTTCTAGTTCACTATCCAGGCTGTCGGCAAACAATATGAGGTCATTTTCGACCTGTATGTGTAAATTTTCTTGAGCCTGCTTAGTAAAGGTATACCAGCTTACCAGTAACCATAACGGGATAAGTACCAGTAGGCCGGCTATGTACAATGATTTAATATTGTCTTGTAACCAACTGCGTGGTGGATAGGGGATGTCAACTTCTGGGTTCATGGCCGCCAGTATACGGCAAAACAATAAAAAAGGGATCAGATATGCGTAATCTGATCCCTTGTCGTTGGGTCCTAGGAGCCCACCAAACGCTATGGGTTCTAGTAGGCAGTGTTAGGTATTAACCCAATAAGTGGGCAACAGCATCGCGCTCTTGCTCGAGCTCGGCTTGGGTTTTATCCATGTAAGCCTGAGAAGCCGCATCGACTTGCAAACCTTGTACAATACTGTAGCTGCCGTTCTCACAGGTCACAGGGAAGGAATACATTAAGCCTTCAGGGATGCCGTAGGAGCCGTCAGAGGGAATACCCATGGAAGTCCATTCGCCGTTCGTGCCGGCGGCCCAAAGGCGCATGTGGTCGATAGCCGCGTTTGCAGCAGACGCCGCCGAAGAAGCGCCACGTGCTTTGATGATGGCCGCGCCGCGTTGAGCGATGGTGGGAATGAACTCGTTATCAATCCACGCTTGGTTAACTAGTTCAGAAGCAGGTTGGCCCTTCACGGTCGAACGCGTAACGTCAGCGTACATGGTGGCGGAGTGGTTGCCCCATACGCACATGTTTTGAATATCGCTTACTGTAGCATTGGTTTTATTAGCCAACTGGGTCAAAGCTCGGTTGTGATCTAAGCGAGTCATGGCCGTAAACTGACGCGGGTCGATGCTAGGCGCGCTCTTCATGGTAATATAAGCGTTAGTGTTAGCGGGGTTGCCAACAACCAGTACTTTCACGTCTTTGTTGGCATTGTCGTTGATCGCCTTACCTTGTGCGGTGAAAATGTTGGCATTGGCTTCCAGTAGATCCTTGCGTTCCATGCCTGGGCCACGAGGGCGAGCACCCACTAGGAGAGCGTAATGAGCGTCATCAAAGGCCACATTGGCGTCGTCAGTGGCGGTAATGGAAGCTACCAGTGGAAAAGCACAGTCTTCAATTTCCATTACTACGCCGTTGAGGGCTTCTAGGGCAGGAGTGATTTCTAACAACTTTAGGTTAACAGGCTGGTCGGCGCCAAGCATTTCGCCTTGGGCAATACGGAAAATCAAAGAGTAAGAAATCTGACCGGCGGCACCGGTGATGACAACGTTAACTGGGCTCTTCATTTGGGACACTCCAAGTTATGGTAGATATGCAGGCCTTAAAATCGCTTATGGCAAAATCATGGCCAAAAAATGAGGCGCTATTATAACCAAAATTCGTGCATTCGGATATGCGACTAATGACTATCGAATATAGATGCTTGAAATACTTACTAGGACTTGCGTTAAAACATGGTTGTAGTAGGTTGGTATTAGTAAACAAAGACAAAGGCAGAGGTTTTAAACACTATGTTGGATAATATCGCTTTTCACTATGCAAAATTAAAGAATGGCCATTTAGCAGCGGTAGCAAATCAACAGATAGTAGGATTGGTGGAAGCCGCTTCACGTTTGGGTATGCCTTTGCGAGCAACCAGTTTGCATGAGCTTATCGCCGCTGGTGCTCCAGCCCAGGCTGAAGCTAAAGCGCTTGTGTATGCCGCGCTGGAACAACGAGTGGCTTGTACTGACTATGATAGTCGGCGCCTGCAAACACCCCTTGGGCAGGTAAAACGTAATATATTCTGTATCGGTAAAAATTACGCTGAGCACGCCGCAGAAATTGCCGCTAAACTCGATACGGGTACGGGTGTACCGGAGCATCCGGTAGTGTTTACCAAGGCCACAAATACCTTAATTGGTCCCCATGAAGAGATCCCTTTGCATGCTGGGGTGACTGAAAAAATTGATTATGAAGGTGAGTTGGCCATTGTCATTGGTCAGCGTGGCAGAGATATTGCGCCCGCCCAGGCTTGGCAATATGTGTTTGGTTATAGTTGCTTTAATGATGTGTCGGCACGGGATCTGCAACACCGTCATATGCAATGGCATTTGGGGAAAAGTCTGGACGGCTTTGCTCCCATGGGCCCGGTAGTCACCCCAACCTATGGCCAGCCTTTGGCAGGCGACATAGAATTGACCTGCGCCGTGAATGGAGAAGTACGTCAGCGTGCAACTCTGGATCTAATGGTGTTTGATGTGCCCACTATCATTGCAACCCTGTCTAGAGGCATTACTTTAGAGCCTGGTGATGTGATTGCCACGGGCACGCCTGCTGGCGTTGGTATGGGTTTCACGCCCTCTAAGTTCCTGCAGCCGGGGGACATGGTTGAAGTGAGTATTGATGGCACTTTGCCATTAGAGAATTGTTTGGCAAGGGAATAATGACGTCGTTTCGATCTATAGTCCTAGTGGCGCTGATCATGCTGCTCAGTGCGTGTGCTTCTTTGCAGGATTTTCAGCAAATGGACACGCGCACGCGCACGGAGTTTGTGTGTGAGCGAGATAGTCAAGTGCGATACCATCGCCGACAAGTGATTGACATACAGGGCCGTGCTGCGGAGATACAGCAAGCCTTGTTGGATGGCTATCGGTTAGTTGAAACTTGCACCACAACAACGATAGAGCCTGTCGATCATGTCTGTATGAGCACTCAGGAGGGCGGCCAAACCATGACTACTTGTGCCGACAGTGAGGTGTCGATGATTAAACAAGTCTGCCGGCAAACGCCGGTGGCGATCGATGGTGATCTGGAAAAACAAAAACGCCAGGACCTGTTGGCATTGCAGCAGGCGGAAGCAATCACCGCCGATCGGGCCTATATGGCTTGCTTCAATAAAGTCGGAGCGATGACGCCAGAGCAAGCGTTTCAATACCATCAGAATAATTAGCTGCTAAACTAAGTGCAGTTGGTTTTTTCTTTATTGTTGCCATTAATCTCAGGCAGGGACGTCATGACGATTAAACACTGGCCTAGTAATGAGCGCCCGCGAGAGCGTTTATTAAATGCTGGGCCTCTATCACTTTCCGATGCTGAATTACTGGCAACCTTTTTGTGTACTGGCATAGTCGGTCATAGTGCGGTTGATGTAGCGCGCCAATTGTTACAAACTTTTGGTAGCTTGCAGGCCTTGTTGCAGGCATCACAAAAGCATGTCTGTGCCGTGCCCGGCTTGGGGCCTAGTAAATACGCGCAACTGCAAGCTGTAAAAGAACTTGGTTTGCGTTTGGCGAAGGAGGAACTGGTCCAGCCGGCTAGCATGGCGTCAAGCCGTCAGGTGGGTGAATACCTATGTCAGCACCTCGGCCATTATCAGCGCGAGGTTTTTGCCTTATTATTAATGGATAGCCAGCATCGCTTAATTAAATTGGAAGAGTTGTTTTATGGCACCATTGATAGTGCGGCAGTGCATCCACGGGAAGTGGTTAAAACCGCCTTACGGTATAACGCGGCGGCGCTGATATTAAGTCATAACCATCCGTCAGGTGTTGCTGAGCCTAGCCAAAGTGACCGCTTGATCACCGATCGTTTAGTGCAGGCTTTGGGCTTGGTTGGCATTCGGGTATTAGATCATATCGTAGTTGGCCGCAGGGAATGGGTATCTTTCGCTGATCGTGGTTGGGTATAGCCGCCATTGGTGATGGGAAGCCTGCAACAATAAGTTCCCATTGGCTATTATTGCTGGTATACTTCGCGTCCCTTA